>JADJLQ010000001.1:2620000-2920000 GCA_016709995.1 Saprospiraceae bacterium | reverse complement strand
CATGGTCCAGAGAGATGGTCGTTTTTTTGATCAGGGATTTGGTTTGTTCGGCCAGGTCAGGGCTTCCTGGAGCAGGATATTTGACCTGATATAGCTCAGAGGGAAATCCTCCAAAATCATGAATGGTCCTGGGATAAGTCATCGCAGTCACCGCCGTACCTTTGGTCAGCCAGTGAGCAGAGATACATAGGACAGCTTTTGGAGTAGGTATTTCTGCCCCGAGGCGCGCCCAGGTTTGACTAAAATCGTTGATTTCTATACCATTCATTGGCGACCCATGCCCGATAAACAGAGCTGGCAGCGTTGTATCTATTTCTTCAAACTGGTTGATCAATTTTTCAATATTCATAATATGTTTATTTGTATATACTTATGAATAAAATTATATTTAATATGTACATTTTTTAAAATATCTTCGTTTCGGGGTGACATTATTAAAACAAATTACATTAATAATCTGTGAGGTATCACGCACTTTTAGTTCTATTCTAATCATTGTACTCAAACCCCAAGTTTAAAAGATTGTTGCGACCCGGCGACAATCTTTTTTTTATTCATATCGAATCGCTTCATGCAAGACTGCTGCCTTTCTGGCGGGCAATATTGATGCTACAATACCTATACCAGTTACAGTCAGGCCTACTACTAAAAAATCAAACCATTTGATTTCTATTGGATATCTGTCTACCAAAAATCCTTCGGGGATAGGTACCAGACCATATTTTTGCTGCAACAAAAACAATATAACAGCCAGTGCAAAACCGATGCATATCCCCAATCCGGTGATCAATAAACCGGTGCTCAAAACGATGAGTTTGACCCGATGATCTTTCATGCCCATGGATTTTAGGACCATCAGATCCTTTTTCTTTTCCAATACGATCATCCATAGCGCTCCAACAATATTAAAAGCCACCAATACCAACACAAAACTCAAGATGGCATATGAAACCCATTTTTCAATTTGCATCAGTTTGTAGAATGCGGCATCCTGTTGGTCTCTATCCTGTATTTTATACTCTTGGCCAAGCACTTTTTGTATGGCTGCGCTCACCAGGTTCCGCTTAGTATAGTCCTGAAGGGCTATTTCGATACCGCTTACCTGGTTCGTTTTTCCTACCAGGTCCTGTATAAAGCCCAAATCGACAAAGACATATTTATTATCATATTCTTGTTGGATGCTAAATACACCTGACGGTATCAATATCCTTTTTTTGAATGGCTGAAAGGTCGAACCTTTGGGGTCTGGCATAAAGGCAGACAATCTGGCGAAGTCATCATCTATGCTGATGGCTAGTTTATTGCGGATTCCGATGCCGGTTACAGCATGATACCCCAGTGGAGATTTTAAAACAAAATTGCCTTCGCTTAATTGGGCAGGCAAAGCTGATTGGTGTATAAAATTTGAATCTACCCCTTTTAAAATGGCAAAATCTTTGATCCCTTTATATTCCAAAAGAGCAGTTTCTTCCAAAATGGCGCTGACCGATAACACATCCGGTACGGTTCCCAATTTTGCAAGCAGGGTGTCATCCATTGGGAAAGTTTTTCCTTCAACCAGGGTGATTTTAAGATCCGGGTTAAAACTATTCATCAATCCTTTGATCAGACCTTCAAATCCATTGAGTACGGACATGACCAATATAAGTGCAGCAGTCCCTATACTGATACCCAGGACGGAGACGCCGGAAATGATATTGATCGCATTGGTAGATTTTTTGCCGAATAGATATCGCTTTGAAAAAGACAATGCTGCCATGTAATTACAAAGGTGGGTAGAATTTTAAACAATAGCTCCATATAAGCTTTCAAATTAGCCTAATCCATGGACCAAAACCCAGTGTCTATGGTTTTTCTTCGCAGAGGTCGGGTGAGGCAGGTAGGTCCACCGCCACCTTTTATGCTGATCTCTGAGCCAGGGTACTCGTCCACGATACAACCTGCATGACGCAAGGCAGCTGCCGTCTGCGGGTTGCCAGACACCATGATACAATGTCGTGGAGCAATAGCCAGCACATTGCAGCCCATGGATTCAAATTCAGCTGCAGGTACTTCTATCAAATGATAATGCAAGTCAAGTAAATGATTGCGGAATGAAATAGGCATCAGCGGAGAATATACCAGTGCAAGGTCACGATCTACAGGACTGAATACTGACATGAGATGGAAGACATCGCCAGGGCCTTTGTAATGAGGCATTTCTGCAACGACTACTTCAATATCCAGTGGCATCAGTAGCTGCCTTAGTTGGTTGATACCATCATCATTCGTGCGATAGGTATGTCCTACAGCCATAGTGTTAGAGGTGATCCAGGCAGTATCTCCGCCTTCCACTGTGCCTGGTGATTTGATCTCGCCCAGGATAGGAAGATCATGCGTCGAGCATAATGAGCGGATGGCTTGAGGTTCAAGCGCACGCTGCGCTTTGCCCATATTGCATAAGATCAGTCCATGATCAGTGATCAGCGCTGCATCCCTGCAATAGATAGAATCCATCGTCACCTCTTCAGCAACAGGAAGATGATATACGTGTGAGCATTTTTTAATGATCAACTGTTCAAATTGATCATATTCATGGATTGCCTGATCCAAATCAGGTGGATTGACAAAAGCCAGGTCCTGCCATTGAGCAGAAATCACCTCTTTTGATACAAAGGCATCCTTGGGTCTTTTGAGTATGATGCTGTCTATTTCATCGTATTCTGACTGGTAGGTAAATTTTTTTCTCAAGGTTGGATTGATTTATTCTGTTGGACAATGGAAGACGCCGAATTCATTTTCATTAAAACATATAGAGGCAGTCCGGCCAATAATAGAACAAAACCCCAGAACACCGTATCCGCTCCAGAACCTACCACAGCCCATACCGAAAATACAAATGCGATGATGGCTACCAGAAAGTGAATGGGTTTTAGCGGGTATTTTGTTTGATGAGAAGCAAGTATAATATAGGATACGACTGAAAAAAGATAGGGCATTAAAACGGCGAGGGTGGATAACAAAATAGCGAATTCGTAAGCTGAAGCCAGGCTTTTATTGTAATTCATGATCATCAAAAAAGATACCAGGATACTGGAGATGACCAATCCAAATACCGGTGTCTGCTTATGATTCATTTTGGCGAAAATAGCAGGCAAAAGCTTGTCTACAGCAGCTGCTGCCGGGATTTGTCCTTGGACCAGGATCCAGCCATTGAGTGCGCCAAAAGTTGATATGACTGCACCCGCTCCGATCAGATATCGGGCCCAGTCACCCCAAATAGAACCAGCTGCATCTGCCAATGGCGCTTTGGAAACAATCAGGGACTCTGGAGGAAGTATGCCCATGACAGCTACAGTACACAATATATATATGGCGGTGCTGATGAGTGTACCATATATGGTGGCTTTAGGAATGTTTTTCTCAGGTGACTCCATGGATGTAGAAGGTATGGTCGCACATTCGAGTCCTAAAAAAGCAAAAAAAGTGAGCGTAGTAGCCTTTACTATGGCCATCAGGCTGGATGACTCCGTCCGATTAAAAACCTCAAAATGAGCCGTGTTTAAATAAAATAAACCACCAATGGCGATCAAAGCCAATGGAACTATCTTGGCTACGGTTGTGATCAGCTGCATGACGCCTGCATTGCGGATCCCTGTAGTATTGAGCCAGGTCAAAAACCATATCAAAAACAAGCCTGACAAAACGGAATTAACCGGACTGTAACCGATAAACGGAAAAAAAGTAGTGAGATAACTTACACAAGCGATGGCCAGGGCAGCATTGGTACACCATACGCTGATCCAATAACTCCAGGCTACCCAAAATCCTGCAAACTCACCCATACCTGCGCGCGAATATGCATATGGCCCGCCTTGAGCCAAGGGCATAATGCGGCTCAGCCAACTGTAAACCAAGGCCAGGGTGATGGCACCCAAACCTGACAATAACCAACCTATCAAACTGAGCGTGCCATAAGAAGCAAGGGTAGCCGGAAGCATAAAGATGCCTGAAGCAACCATATTGCCGACTACCAGGGAAGTTCCTGTCCAAAGTCCTATTTTTTTTATTTGATCGGTCATGCACTCAAGGTTATCCCTGCAAGGTATGAAATGTCATGAGCTTTGTAAGGCAATTCCCTGTACATGCGTGAGTCTGTTGGAAAGTGAGTACGAACTGCAAAAATCTGGCAAGTCTATAACTATATCCGAATCATCTCTTCCCTTGTTGAAGATATTCCTCCCTTCGTTGAATCGCATTTTCGCGTATATCCAGATAGAAAAAATTGAAATCAGCGATATGAAAATTATTGCTTCTGTATAAAAAACTGCCTGGAAACTTTGGTTTGTGTACCCATAAAATGTTTTTGTGTATCTGGGCATCGGTGATACCTTTTAAAACACCCCCCTTAAATTTTTTTAAAACAGCTCCTCTGTTTAAGTCCTTAGACGCCAACGCCGGCGCTGCATCCCAGGTCAGGGGATTGACGACGATCATTGGTGGTTCTTTGACTAAAAACTCTGGTTCATAACCGTATTTATAAGTGCGCCAGCTATTGACACAAGCAAGCTCATCTGAGGAGGTACATGGTTGTATAGATTTAAAATAGCCTTGAGGAATAGGGATGCCGGGCAGATAAGCGACTACAAGTTGGTGCTGTAATGGCGTTCCGTCAAAAAATTCTTTTACCAGCCTCATGCCGTGAGTCGTACCCTGGCTATGCCCTGCTATGATGATAGGTTTGCCATGATTATAATGATCCAAATAATATTGGAAGGCAGTCTTGATGTCATTGTAAGCCAGGTCAAAAGCCTTTTTAGCTTGCAATCTGTCTGCAGAAAAATACGCGTAATAATGGGCTTGACGATACCTGGGGGCATAGATATTGCCTACCTGATTGAATATACTTGCCTGGTATTTTATAGAAGATTGATCCGTAAGCTTATTGACTTTCTGATTGTCGATGGCTGCATTCCAAAGTGAACGATCTCTTTTGGCCAAAAAAGAAGTCGGATAGAGGAAAAACACATCAATAGGCAAATCGGTGGGCTCAGTCAAACCATCAGGCGAATTATCTGAAGGATCTTGTTTGCCTGGTAAGGCCGCCCAATGTGCCTCGTCTCCATAATCGACAGCCTTATCCGCATTGAGAATTTGTTTGGAGGGGCCACAGCAAACCAGAAAAAATAAACACAACAACAAAGGAAATCGCTTCATGCCACAAAAGTAAGGCTAGTACTGAAGAGTATGTTCGTACTGGTGTCCATTTAAGATCCTTTAACCAAATCGTCGTTTGACCTTTGGCGCCGTCAAGATATAATACAAGAGTTTTTAATTTACTAATTTTACTCAAATGAACCTTAAAGTCATCATCACAGGAACCACCGGTATGGTAGGAGAGGGAGTACTACATGAGTGTCTCTTCCATCCGCAGGTAGAGTCGATCCTGGTCATCAACCGAAAGCCATGTGGCGTACAACATGCTAAGCTCTCTGAGATCATCCATCAGGATTTTTTTGATATTTCGGGCCTGGATAAATCTGTAACCGGCTATAATGCTTGTTTTTTTTGCCTCGGAGTATCTTCGGTAGGGATGAATGAGTCTGACTATACCAGGATGACCCATACCCTCACCATGCATATAGCTGGCGTATTGTGCAAGGTCAATCCTGATATGACTTTTTGTTATATCTCCGGAGCTGGCACTGACAGCACGGAGCTAGGTAGGAGTATGTGGGCAAGGGTAAAGGGCAGGACTGAAAACGACCTGATGAAATTGCCCTTCAGAGCAGTATACTGTTTTCGACCTCCAATGATAGAACCAACTAAAGGATTGCACAATACGCTGTCGATGTACAAATACCTGGGATGGATAGCGCCGATATTAAGATCATTAGCACCCAATTATATCATTACCTTAAAACAATTAGGGCAGGCTATGATTCGATCGGCCTTGGAGGGATATAAAAGCCCCATTCTCGAAGCTGCTGATATCAAATCAAGTGGTCAGTCAAACACTATCTGATCTATGATCACTTATTTGCACTGTTGGTTGATGCCTAATACATAATCCTCTACAATATTGATCTGGCTGGCGGTTTGAGCACCATCAAAACCCTGTATTGCCTCATTGTGGAGATGGTTTAAACAATAATCTGTCAATGGCCGGGCAACCGGCATATAACTCCAGTGCCATTTTTCTACATGATACCCACTAAGTCTTCCGGCAGTATATGGCTGGCAAAACCCAAATTCATGACCATGCTTTACTAACCAATCGTAGATCTTTTTACCTTCACCCGCAGAAAAATAAGCATTTTCAAGGGCGTTAAGATCCATATCTGTACCCCAATGATGGCGTGAACTCCCTGGCATAGAAGAATATTCGAGTATTTTAAGTGCCCGCTTGATGGGGTCGGGAGTGGTAATTGCCAGATTTTGCCCATTTTCTACCAGTCTTCTACCATTCCATTTATCTTCCCAAATATTTTTTTGAGCATAAAAGTTTCTGGTAGCAGAGATTATTTTGAGATGGATGCCTTCTCTGGTGGCGGCAGTACTCATATTAATAAAAGCTTCTAAAGCCTCTGAGCGAAGGTACATACCTGACCTTGATGCATATATCAAAGGTACCTGGCTAAAGGATGGATGTTCTGCCGGATCGAACTTACCCATGACATAGGTCAAGGTATCTACCCCGCCGGTCGGCAAGGATTGATCTGAAACCAACGTGCTGGTCGTCCCATCCAAAAGAGGTGGAATCAGTTTAGGCTTGCAGAACAGTATACTACACACCATCAATATCACTCCACTTTTAAGCCCATTCGGACTTAATAACGCGATAATAAAATTCATTGAAAACTCATTATTTATTGGAGACGACCAGATACTTTTCCAGCGCCATACTCATGGATGGCACATCTGGTGCCGGAGCCTTAATATTGAGGCTGAGTCCAATTTCTTCTACAGCCTTAGAAGTAGAACTGCCAAAAGCGGCTATCCGAGTTTCATCCTGTTTGAAGTCAGGAAAATTGTCATACAAAGACTTCAAACAAAGCGGGGAGAAAAACACCAGGACATCGTATTTGATATGTTTTAAATGTGATAGGTCACAACTAACTGTACGATACATAATAGCTTCTACGACCTTGATACCTTTGGTAGCGAGATAATCCTGTATATCACTGGAGCCGGCATCACTGCTTGGCAGGAGAAATTTTTCGTTTTTGTGCTTGTTAAAATATGAACTAAGATCTTCAATATTTTTGGTCCCGACGAATACCTTTCGTTTTCGGTACAGGATAAATTTCTGAAGATAATTACCTATGGCCTCAGTAAGGCAAAAGTATTTCATATCGGGATTGACCTTAATGCGCATTTCTTCGCAGATACGAAAATAGTGTTCGATGGCGGTTTTACTGGTAAAGATGACGGCAGTAAATTCATCGGGGCGGATCCTGGCTTTTCTAAATTCCTTTTCAGTAACCGGATCGATCTGGTTAAAAGGAATAAAGTCTATTTTTAGATCGTATTTTTTTTCTATATTGGTATATGGCGAATGATCAGGCTTAGGCTGAGATACCAATATAGTTTTGATCCGTTTAAATTTTTCAGTAGAGGTCTTGCCTGTAGTACCCATCAATAAGATTCAAGTTTTCGGTTTTTAAAATCAACCCCCTTCGATTGACTTGAACCTTATTATTTGAGTATCATCCCAGCCAATAAGATCCAAGGGGCTATTTCCACGGTGCAAAGGTAAATAATAAAATGAAATTTACCTGAGAGGATGGTAGGTATATTATTGAGCAAGCCCCTGATTTGCCTTAGGGCATATAAGACTAGAATGAGACTTAATCCACTAAATATCAGCATTTTACCTGTTTCTTCATCCACAAATGACAGGCAAATATTGATCAACATAAGGGCCAAGCCCAAAGCTAGATTATGTATCCCGATGGTAAAACTAAAAAAAGCGGCCTCTTTCTCCAGTGGAAATACTTGCGCCAGCACCAACATTACCAGGTGCCGGACCAGATATACCACCAGGACTATCAGGATGCACATGAATAAGGAAAGCGATGCCATCTGAAATATTTTAAAACTCAGATAGGTGAATATACCGGCATTGATGATGAATATAAAATAAAGGATCCCAAAGATCATCATGTGATTACCTTTAAATGCCTCTTTAAAAAGTGATCTGAGTTGATTTTGATTGTACGTAGCCTTGATCAAAGCTATTGGATATGATCTGTTAAAATTAATTGCAATGGCTGCCATCAAAAACAAGAAGATATAGATGATAAACCAGGCATTTTTGCTGATAGTGCTATTATTATTGGTAGTTGCTTCTTTAAAATCAACGACTTTTTCCTTAATCTCTTGTACACCGGGCTGGACATTAGGTTCGTTTGATTTGACTGTAGGAGATGGGTTAGTCGCTGAGGGAGGGATGATATTAAAGGGATTGTTTCCTCCATCCAGGCCTGAAGTTGGAGATTTAGGGAGGTTAAGATGACCGGTAGGCGCAATTGACCCAGAGGTCGTGCTGTTTAAGATAGAAGCTGGCGTGGATGCTTGTGGTTTTTCTGTTATGAGGGTTTTTGTGGTATCCTGTAAGATGGAAGAGCCATTGGAAGTAGATCGAATGACAGTGTCTGCTTTTTTTACAACTGCAGGAGGATTGAGTTTTTTAACCACGGTTGGAGGCACCTCAGAACCAGGTTTTTTGATATCAAAAGGATTCTGACTAATTGTCTTGTAGGCACAAGTCAGCGTTAAAAGTAAGATGAGGAAATTGTTGAAAATGTTTCTTTTCATAAAGTAGAATAACCATTACCCTGATGCACTACGACTTTTTTGACATCATTTAGATCCCAATCTATGACCAGGCCTTTTGCAATTTTGTCCGTTACAGCCTTGCCATACAAAAGTTGGATCAAATATAAGGCAGCATCAAATGATTTGGCACCTCCTGACGAAGTAATCACGTTTTTGTCATGCACCAATACCACATTCTCGTATATTCTGATAGAAGGAAATGATTCTTTAAAACTTTTGATGTCTGCAGGAAAGGTGGTGCAGGCAATTCCATTGAGCAATCCTGCCTGTGCAAGCACAAAGGCCCCATCGCAATGTGAGGTGACGAACATTGCCTTCTGCCCGATGTCCTTCACCCAGGCTATCATGGCGGTATCCTTAAGATCTGTATCTATATGATGCTCGGCACTTGGCACGACCAGGATGTCTATATTGGGCAGGTCATCCTCAAGATAATTGTAGTCTGGTTTTATATGAAGGCCTTCAAATGTCCTGATATAATCATTGGTATTGGCTACCGTAAAGACATTCATAGATTTAATGTTTTCTCTATACTGGGTATGCTGAAATACATCATAGGGTGCGGTCAATTCCGTATTAAAGACACCATTCATGACCAAAAAAGCAACATTGTACCTTTCTGGCAAAATTTTTAAAGCCTCTGCTTTGACTGCCTTGGCTTTAAGCTCGCTTTGGCCATTCTTATCTGCCACGCATCCAGGCCATAAAAGCCCAAGCATACCAATGAAAAATAGATAGCTGCCCAGGATGTTCTTTAAATATTTCATTTCAGTCTCAAACGTATTTAATAGCAAAATTGTTATTTTTTTTATTGTAGCACAATTTTGTGATGTATTAGGTTGGATAATCAAGATTACGGCAAATAATATAATAGATTACCAAAATTCGGAAATTTGGCAAATCTTTAACCCATCGAAAGAATTACAATATTCGGTAAGCAGATAAAAAACATCAGGTCAACCATGGAGATTAAAAATAGAAAAGCTCAACATGAATTTCTCTTTAAACAATCGTTTGAAGCGGGAATCATATTGGATGGAGCTGAAGTAAAATCTATACGGGAAGGTAATGCTAATATCAACGATGCTTTTTGTTATTTCAGAGATAATGAGTTGTTTATCCGCAATTTCCATGTAGCTCCCTTTAAACAAGCTGCGGCCTGGGCTACCCATGACTCACTCAGGGAGAGAAAGCTATTATTGAAGAAAAACGAGCTAAAAAAATTAAAAACCAAGGTGGAAGAAAAAGGTATGACCATAGTACCTTTCAGACTCTACCTTTCCGATAGAGGATTGATCAAGATGGAGATTGTACTCGCTGAAGGTAAAAAGTCCTTTGACAAAAGAGAGGCCATCAAAGCTAAAGACACCCGGCGGGAATTAGAGAGAATGGATAAAACCAGGCGGGAATAGTATAAAAAATAAAAAAGTTCTTTGTTTTCCAGATCTATCATTCAGATTATCTCTGACGATGGTGATTTTTTTTCAAGTTTGAAAGGTTGGTTTCTTCCTTTGCTCTGCAAGGCAACCAAAGCCCGCAATCGTTCCATCGGTGAAAGTGTATAATAATAGCCCAAAAAATAGAGCTCCTGGGCTTCAAAAGTTTCAAACTTAACTATTTTTCTTTCCATGCCCATTGAAATTAGACTGAGGACCTGATCTCTTCATAAAACTGCTCATACAAAGGCAAAATTTTATCTATGTCAAACTCCCGGGACCGCTCGTAGGCTTGATTCTTGTATTTGGCCAATAGATCAGGGTCTTGCAATAATTCGATCGCATGCTTCGACATATCATCTACATCCCCTATGGGTAAAACGCAGCCACTATAGCCGTGAATATTGAGCTCGGGTAATCCACCTGCATCGGAAGAAATCACGGGTACATGGCAGGCCATAGCCTCCAGGGCGGCAAGACCGAAACTTTCATTTTCACTGGGTATCAAAAAGAGGTCACTGACTGCCAACAACTCCTCTATAGCATCTTGTTTACCTAAAAATCGCACATCGTCGCAGATCTCCATTTTGCGACAAAGATCTTCGAGTCGCTGGCGTTCAGGTCCATCACCAATCAACAAGAGTTTGCTGGGTATGGCTTGATTTACTTTGGCAAAAATCTTAATAACATCGTCGACCCGCTTCACTTTCCTGAAGTTGGAAGTGTGGATCAGTATTTTTTCGCCTTCAGGGGCAAGTGCTTTTTTAAAATGTTCTTTGTCAATCTTTCTAAATCGTTCAAAATCAATGAAGTTATAGATGACTCTAATATCCTTTTCGATACTAAAGTTTCTGAGCGTATCTTTTTTAAGGTCTTCAGATACAGCAGTGACTCCATCGGATTGATTGATACTAAACTCCACTACCGGAGTAAAAGAGGGATCTGTACCTACAAGTGTAATGTCAGTACCATGCAAGGTAGTGACTACCGGTATTTTGATTCCTTTGGTGGCCAATATACTTTTTACGATATAAGCTATAGTGGCATGGGGGATTGCATAATGAACATGCAGCAGGTCTATTTTTTCAAATTTGATGACATCGATCAATTTGCTGGCCAGGGTAGTATCATACGGGGTATATTCAAAAAGGGGATAGTCAAGGGCATTGACTTCATGATAATAGATATTGGTGTAAAAATGACTCAATCTTGCTGGTCGCTTATAGGTGATAAAATGCACCTGGTGACCTCTTTTCGCCAATCCAATGCCTAATTCGGTGGCGACCACACCTGATCCACCAAAAGTGGGATAACATACAATGCCAATTCTCATTAAATTATATTATTAGTTAAGATGCTTGATGGACAATTTTTAAATCAATTGGTTCATTTTAGGAGAAAATAAATTACTTCTTTTAAAAAAATATATTTACAAAATATTCATTTTTAGGTACTTATGCATATTTGCAGCATTTTTCCTAAAATTGTATTTTCAAAGATGAAAGAAAAATTTAAAATTTGGACTCATTTTTGAGATAATACTTATTTTGAATTAAATATTAAGAGTCAAGGATCACCATTCAACACTCTAAGTATATCAATATTAATATGAAAATAGCAGCTCCGGATTATAAAGCAGCCGAAATTGCGATAAAGAATAAGCTGGAGAAAGATCTCCCCGATGACCTGTCTTATCATGGTCTGCATCATACCATGGATGTCATGCAAGCAGGCTTGACTATTGCAGAAACTGAAAACATCAGTGACAAAGACATGAGCTTGTTGAGATTGGCCATCCTATTACATGACTCCGGATTTACTACTACCTATAGAGGCCACGAAGAAGCAGGATGTGAAATAGCCAAAAAGATGCTTCCCAAGTACAAAATAAGCAAAGAAGATATAGAGGTAATCTGTGGTTTGATCAGAGCTACCAAAATACCCCAAACCCCGGACTCACTTCTGGAGAGAATCATCTGTGATGCAGACCTTGACTATTTAGGAAGGAAAGATGTGTTTGAGATCGCAGACACTTTGTATACAGAGATCAAGAGTCATATCAGGCAAATGAATGAAGAAGATTGGAACGAGCTACAGATAAGTTTTCTTGAGGCTCATAGTTATTTTACAAAATATTCTAAAAAACACAGAGCACCAGCGAAATTGAAGTACCTCAAAGCTTTAAAGAAAAATAAAATTACCGCCTGAGAACGATACCATGCACGTGATATCCAGTAAAGATTCTACACTCAACGTACCTACTAATATAGATGAGGTCACTGAAAACTATTGGCGAATCCTTGATGTCAACCTGGCTTGGATCAGGCAGTCTGATACCAAAGCTTATACCATTTTTATGATCTATGGCATCTCGATTTCTCTTGTCTTTTCTAATGTGGAGATGATCGCTGCCATGGTCAAAAACTCTTATATAGTGCTGATATTGAGTGTATTGTATTTAGTTGCTTCTTTGGTAGCCATTGTATTTGGTTTTAGATGTATTCAACCTTCCTTAAAACTCAAGTTCCCTCCTTCTATTATCTTTTTCGGAAGTATAGCCAGAAGTGTAAGTTCTCCCGAGGAATATTATGCCAAATCCTTAAAAGTGCTCGAAGCCCATGATAAAATCCATATGGAATTGTGCAATCAGATCTATATCAACTCTATCATCGCAAGCGGCAAATTTGATGATATCAGCAAGTCCATATCTGCCTTCCTGGTCAGCCTGATCACCATCCTGTTGATAGTGCTCAATTATTTTATAGCCTGACAGGATTTTCCAACAACAATAAAGTCCGTTACTGTAAGATTACAAGATGAGTTTTTCGGATCCTATCTTAAGTTCGGCCTGGGCAGACCTGCGGGGATCATGAAAATTCTTTTGTTAAACCATTACACCTATAACAACATGCCTTGCGGTACCAAAATATCTATATGCTCCTGCCTGCTCCGGTTTAGTCTTCTTTAGCGTTAGTTTCTAAAAAAGTTGGAAGCCGGCTAGAATAACAGTCGTGACTGATCAGATCATCTGCAAGCTTTTCTTTACAAAGTCTGTAAGGTCAGCTCCTGAAAGCATATTTTGATTGAGTAAGGCCAGCCTGTACAGATGTTTGGATATGTCGACTTGTTGTTCTGCTGTGGCATGCATCAATTTTTCGGCGATGATCGGATGATTGCCGTTGACAATCACCTGGTAAGAATCAGGAAACATATCTGCTCCCAACCCTTGCATCATCTGCATTTCTTTCATCCGACGCATGAATTCAGGTTTAATGATGTGTACCGGAGCTTCTGATGGGGATAGTGATTGTACCTCTACTTTATTCATCGACCCCTGTACATAGGGTTCAAATATTTTTTTGACCTTGTCGAGTTCATCCGCAGATAATACTGATTCTATTTTCTCCTCTTTTTCTATGAGTTTGTCCAGCGTCTCGCTATCGATGCGGGCAAAATGAGTTTTTTCAATTTTGGACTCAAGATGTTGGGCAAAATGATTGTCAATAGGTTGATCTAATACCAATACATCATAACCACGATCACCAGCCGCAGATATCTGGGCATGGTATTGAGCAGGCGCATGGGTGTACAGGTAAATGACCTCTCCGTTTTTGTTGGTTTGATTGACTTTGATTTTGTCCCGATATTCATTAAGAGTATGATAGGCTCCATCCTGGCTTTTAAATAGAGCGAATCCAACCGCTTTTTCATAAAATTTTTCGTCTGTGAGCATGCCATATTTTACGAAAGGACCGATGTCATTCCACTTGGATTCAAAACCAGGGCGATCGTTTTTAAATAGCTCTTCTAGTTTTTCGGCGACTTTTTTGGAGATATAGCTGGTGATTTTCTTCACCTGCCGGTCGCTCTGGAGATAACTGCGGGATACATTGAGCGGGATATCTGGTGAGTCGATCACTCCATGCAACATCATCAGAAAATCAGGTACGATATCTTTCACTTCGTCAGTGACATAGACCTGGTTACTGTACAGCTGAATTTTATTTTTTTGCCAATCCATCCCCGTCGTCATCTTGGGGAAATAAAGAATTCCGGTCAGGTTAAAGGGATAATCAATATTGAGATGTATCCAGAATAAAGGTGGCGCGCTGAACAAATATAAATCGCTATAGAACTTCTTATAGTCTTCATCTGTCAGATCGGTGGGGGATTTTTTCCAGATCGGGTGAGTGATGTTGATGATATTATCTACTTCTGTCTTCTTCTCTTTTCGATCCTCCCCTTCTCCTTCCCAGTCGTATTCTGTTTTGGTACCAAATCGAATAGGGAAGGGTAAAAATCTGCAGTATTTTTTGAGTAGATCTTCGATCTTGTTTTTTTCAAGATATTCTTTACCATCTTCATTGATGTGTAAGATGATGTCTGTGCCACGGCTCTTTTTCTTAACCTCTTTGAGCGTGTATTCAGGACTGCCATCACAAGTCCAGAGGATAGGTGATTCGTCTTCATTATACGACTTGCTGAGCACATCGACCTTGTCGGCAACCATAAAAGCAGAGTAAAAACCAAGTCCAAAATGGCCGATGATATTAGCCTCGCCTGAATACTTTTCGATAAAGTCCTGAGCGGATGATAAGGCAACCTGATTGAGGTATTTTCTGGCTTCGTCGGCACTCAGCCCGATGCCTTGATCCCTGATGGTCAGGGTTTTCTTTTTTTCATCGATCAGGATGTCGATGGTCAGATCCCCAAGATCCCCTTTGACCAATCCTTTAGAGGACAAGGTCTGCAGCTTGGAAGTCGCGTCAATGGCATTGGATACCAATTCTCTTAAAAAGATTTCCTGATCAGAATAAAGAAATTTTTTAATGATTGGAAAGATATTTTCGGTTTGAACCGCTATTTGGCCTTTTTCACTCATGGCTATTTGATTTTATGTTGAAATATTAGATGCTTAAAGCCAATGACAAAGGCTATGCCATTGGAGAAATACCTGACAATTTGACGAGTAAGGAATGAGCCGGGCTCAATAAAAGCCAGAAAGTCAGTATTTTTCTTAACTTTTGGGTGCAGGTTTTTTGGCAGCAAAATTTTGCCTGTTCCACCAATCATTTTCCAGATTGTTAAGATGAGTCTTACGGGCACCGCCCCAGCCATGTCGGACATTCGGATAAACCATCATCTCAAACTGCTTGCCGGTCAGTTGTAACTTTTCAATAAGGTGGAATGTATTTTGCATATGTACGTTGTCATCTGCACTACCATGTACAATAAATAATTTTCCTTTAAGTTGATCTGTATAATTCAATACATCGCCGGCTTCATAGCCTTCAGGATTGTCTTGTGGTGTGTCCATGTAGCGCTCTGTATATACATTGTCATATAATCTCCAATCGATGACGGGTGCAAAAGACATACCATGTGTAAATAAATTAGGAGCTTTGGTTAGAGCCAGCGCGGTCATATAACCACCATAACTGCCACCTTCGATGGCGATATGGGTAGTGTCTATGTAAGGTAATGTTTTGAGCCATTCTGCGACCTTACTATAATCGTGGATTTCCCATTTGCCAAGGTTGCGGTGCATAAAATCCAATCCTTTTTTGCCAAACTTACCGGAGGCCCGGTGATCTGTGGATAATGTGATGACTCCCTGGTTGAGCAATTTATTTTGGGTATTGTCACGGTAGGCATTTCTTAAGGTGCCTGCATCAGGACCACCATAAATACTGAATATCACGGGATATACTTTGCCCGCTGCTTTGCCTTCTTCAAAGTCTGCCGGTAGCGTCCATACTACCGGCAGATCGAATCCATCGCCAGAGGGCACGGTAAAATATTCGGTTTTGAGCCTTGCTATTTTGTTGGGATCGGGAGAAGATCCTATATCTCTTAGTTTTTTCCCTTCGGTAGTGGCCACATACATGGCTTTGGGTGATTGCAGACTACTCCAGGAATCAATAAAGTAAGTACCTCCCGGAGATAAGCTCGCCTGATGAGTACCCTCTCCCTGAGACAATTGTTTTAAAGAGGATCCGTCCAGTTTGATGCTGTATAACTGTTTGTTGAGTGCGAAGTCACCAGTACCAGTAAACAGGATTCTGTTTTTAGATTCGTCTACTTCTACGATGTCATTGATCCTCCATTTATATTTAGTCAGTTGGCGGACTTGTTTGGATTGTTGGTCATATTTATAAATATTCCACCATCCATCTAAAGGGTGGATCATCAAAAAACTATTATCTTTTAAAAACCAGATATCTTCATGAAATTCTACCCACGTAGGATATTTTTCATCAAATAAAAATGTCTTGGATTTTTGCTGAATATCATAACTGTAAAAGCTAAGGTGAGTCTGATCCCGATTGAGTTCCTGAAAAATCAACTGTTTGCTGTCAGGTGTCCAGAAAGGCCAGGCAGTATACATGTCTGCTGTGGCATCTTCCTCTATTTTTGTAATCGAACCGGTGCTCAGGTCCACGATCTCCATATGAACCAAAGGATTGGGATCTCCAGACTTAGGATAATGCTCCATCTCGAGACTGCCATGCACACCTTCAGATCTATACACTGGAAATTTTGGTACAGGGTTGTCATCTGAATGGAGATAGGCTATCCGGCTACCATCCGGGCTCCACCAGAATGCTCTGTATCTGGAAGATCTGCCCAGGATCTCTTCATAATAGACCCAGGAGGCATTGCCATTGTAAACATCTTCGTTGCCATCCGTGGTCAATTGTTGATGTAGATTTTTTTGAAGGGAGACCACCCAAAGATTTCCGCCTTTGACATATGCTATGCTTTTGCCGTCAGGAGAAAAAGCAGGGACTTTTTCTTCCAATGCATCCGAAGTCAAAGCACGCAAGGTTCCATCAAATAGAAAAAGATCATTTTGTTTTTTTAATAAATAATGTCCCTCTGGCGAAATACCCCAACTATAAGATCTGAGGCTATCTGGCAGCTTGATAGTTTGAGGCGCAATATATGGAGTACTCTGGCCTGAGGCTGCATTTACTTTATAGGTTCCGGTGACCATGTTATCCATCCTGGACTCGAGATAGTTATTGTCATCCAGCCAGCCGGTTATATTAGGAAGACTTTGTGTTTGTGCATGAAATAAAAAGCAAACGATCAAAGCTGTGAGGAATTGTTTCATATAAGGTAGAGATTGAAAATTTTTAATTTGGAGATTTATATAAACAAATTTTATGCTTCAAAAATGATGTTTTTTTTCTCCAATAAGAAATTTGAATTACAATTGAATACCAAAAGCTACTCAGTTTCTTTTAAAATCAAAGCAGTTGTCCGGTTGTAGATTTCTTGTGCGCGATCGGGACTGGAGCCGATAGACAGTATACCCAGCTTGCCATGTTGAGCAATGGCGCCAATCAGGTGGAACATGACTCCTTCCTGCGTAGTAGCATCAAAATGCAGGCCATTGCAGATAGCCACATCGATCAGATCTGTGGGGGTCAGTTTTTTGAAATTGTCATATGTCAGGGCGTCAGTAGCCATATAATACCTGGTCTGTCCATTGGGCATTATGTATTCGCCGGCTGTATAATTATAATGACCATTTGTGAGCAATTGTAACATGAGATAAGGATGGGTAGTGCCCCCTTTACGCAGATTGATTTCTATTGCATAGTGATCCCAATGATCGTCTTTTTTGACCGAGACAAAGTCTACGCCAAACCTACCCAATACGCCCAAGGTAGCCATGTGAGCAGCTACTTTATAACCAAGAACTCCTATTTCTTTTCTATATGCCGGATCAGCTGGAAACCTTGCCCCTAGATACACCTGGCCGGACTCTCCTCCCAGGATTTGATCGTGGGTAGACGCTATCTCTATCTCTTTCAGTGGATTGATGACACATTGCACAGAAGGGGAAGTCTTGATATCACCATCTATGAATGCTTCCAGCACACCGCCCATCGAAGCCATCTTAGAAAGGAATAGATCAATGGAGAGATCTTCTGCGACTGTTTTAAGATCATTCAACAAGCTATCTGATGTGACCTGTTTGTTTTCCTGATATTTATACACTGCATTGCCGTCACCAGAAAAACCTTCGTTGAGTTTGAGTACCGCCTTTCTAACCTCAGGATGTTCTGATTTTAATTGGTTTAAAGCATGAATCAGATCATCCACCGTGTATAAATTTTCAAAGCCTGGAGGCATTGGAATGCCAGCCTGCCGGAATATCTCCCGACTACCTGTCTTGGATCCCCAATGAGACAAGTCAGATGGACATCCATACAAGGGAAACCCCAGCGCTAATGCTAGTTTTTCCTCCAAAGGGGTAACATTAAAGGCAGCTATATGAGCTACATGATCCGCAGGCACCAAAGCTTTTATCTGGGTCAATAACCTTGGCTTGCTCAGTATCTTGGCAGTCAATGAAATGTTGGAACTGTCATAGCAGGACAGTAGGGTCAGTCGCTGCCTCGCATGCATCGCTGTCACTCCGGGGATCAAATGGAGGTAATAATCTACGATGACATCATCTATTGGGGTGCTGGTGATATAAATAACCCTCGTACGCGGCATGCGCAGGAGTAGGAGCAGGCAGAGCAATCGCTCTTCGTAATGTATATGACCAGATATTTTGGACAGAATCTCAGTATCCATTGTCAGGCTAGGCACAATGATGACCGTCTTAGGAGCCAGAGAGTTGGGAAACTGGATTTGAAATTGGCCTATCAGCTGCTCCTGTTGTTTTATAAATTGGTTTTTTTCTTGATCTGTGAGCATAAATTCTGAAAGTTGGTCCATCGGTAATCTATGATGTTTTTTTTCAATAAAATCAAATTCAAAGAAAACAATTTATAAATATATAGAGATTAAAATCATTATCTTCATTGAATTCATATCCCTTTTAAAAACGCTCTTCATATGTACCCGATCATATCAAAATGGACTATTCTGGACCACTTTCGGGATGAGGCTATCGCGGCACTCAAAGCTTTAGTCATAAAAGTTCAGCAAGCCGAGCCGGACACCTGGGCCTATACTGTGCATACTCCGGATTTTAACCAACCCAGCCTGCCAACACCCGCTGCCGGGGAGGTCATATTTTTTGAGATATACAAAGACGAAGCAGCTTTTCTTTCACATGTCAGTGGTCCGGTATTTACAGACTTCGTGGCTACATTTGGTGATATGTTTTTATCAAGTCATGGCAGGCCTTATACCACCCTGGAGATCATGATTCAGGAGGCAGGCTTTTTTAGACCGAATTGCCTGCCTTAAGCTTACAAGGTTTTTTGGTAGGTGCGTCTTCGTTTATGCTGTCGATACTCATATCCCTTCCAAAGCAGCTGCACCTGTACATTGGTCTCCAGTTCTGGATTGGACTCTACCTTTTTTATTCCATGCCGGATCGCGGCACTGGTGATCTCATAAAATATAAGTGCATGGACCCCTTTGTTTCGCCAGGCTGGGTCTGTGCCGATCAGATATAAGTCCAGGCGATCATTGTGACGCAAAGATCGCCACAGATGATACCAACCGGTGGGAAACAGCCTGCCCTTTGCTTTTTGAAGTGCTTTACTCACGGAAGGGAGCGCGATGCCAAAAGCTATCAGTTCATCGTGTGCATCAGCCACCAGGGATATAAACTCCGGTTTGAGAATTCGTGAATATTTACGAACATATAATTTGACTTGTTCTGGTTCGAAGGCAACAAATCCATGCAGATCCCGATGGGTCTTATTGATCAACTCAAACATTTTATACGCGTATTTGGTCGTTTCATCCTTACTACGGATTTGTATGGTATGAAGGTTGTACTTTTCTTTGAGGATATCATTGAATTTGATAAACCTTTCGGACAAGACTGTCGGACACTCTAGTTCGTGCTCTATCCAATCTACTGCTTTGGTATAGCCTATGGATTCCAGATGCGTAGCATAGTAGGGTGGATTGTACATGGTCGCCATGGTAGGAAGCTGATCAAAACCTTCGACCAACAAGCCTGCTTTGTCCAGGTTGGTAAAACTCATCGGACCCTCTATCTCCTGCATCTGTGATTGACGGGCCCAGGTCTCGATCACTTCAAGTAGAAGTTCGGTGACTGCCGGATCGTCTACTACATCATACCAGCCAAACCGGGCCTTTGACTTGCCATACAGTTTGTTTTCCCGGTGATTGATGATGCCCGCAACCCTGCCTTTGACGACATTATTTTCTATGACGACAAATAATTTGAGCTGGCAATGTTGTAGCACAGGATTGTGCACCGGTGAAAACATATCATATTCATCAGCCCACAATGGAGGTACCCAATAAGGATGGTCTTTATATAAGTCAAAAGGAAATTGGATAAATTGTTTTAATTCCTTTTTATGGAGATGATTTATTTCTACAAGTTCTAAACCCATTATTTATTTCTATTCAATAATTCTGTCAATAAAGTTTCGAGATTTGTTTTTCGACTTTGAGCGACTGAGATCGAGTCGAGTGCTTTCATTGATTTTTGGCCATAAGACTGAACCATGTTTTTGACAAATGAAGGCACCTGGTATTTTTCAAACAAATGTAATACGCCCGATATTTTTTCGTCAGAAGGTGTCTGTATTTGATACCAGTTTAATAGTTGATTGCGGTCAGTTTCGTTCGCTTCTTGCAGGCAGTGAATAAACAAAATGGTCTTTTTATTTTGCAGCACATCTCCACCTTTTATTTTGCCACTTGTAGGACTGAAAGCATCCAGATAGTCATCCATCAATTGGAATGAGATCCCGGCGTTGATACCCGTCAGATATAAGGCATCCAGATCACTGGCAGGCGCACCTGCTGTATATCCTCCCATCTGCAAAGATGCTCCCAGCAGCACGGCTGTCTTATCCTGGATCATCTGGATATATGCGGCTTCGCTCACGTTCATTGTCGATTCAAAATTGATATCCCGCTGCTGACCCTCACACACTTCTGCTCCGGTTTTGTTGAGCAATTTGATCATTGGTAATGCTTTAGAGGCATCATATCCGGCCAGGAGTTCATAAGAATGGATCAGCATCCAATCACCGGAGAGGATCGCAGCATTAAGATCATACTGCATATGGACGGTAGGATGATCGCGGCGCAGGGGAGATTCGTCCATGATATCGTCATGCATGAGCGAAAAATTGTGAAAAACCTCCATCGCTAAGGCCGCCGGCAAGGCCAGGTCTACTTCGTCGTGATAAAGTTGATGCGCCACCAGGGTACTCAGAGGCCTTATCCGCTTTCCACCAAGATCCATCAGGTATTGTGCCGGGGCATAAAGCTCTGCTACCGTACCCTTAAAAGCATGTGCTCTTCGATAAGATTCAAACAGTTGGCCCAGTTCTGGTAATGAAAGCATGGCGGAAAAATAAGGAAATCTTGCGGAGCAGCACAGACTGGATAGATTTTGGGGGTACCATTCATTTTATTGCTGCTGGCTATCTACTCGTTTGGCTCCAGGTTTATTTTCAATTTTCCTTCAGTGGGCTCCAGACATTAGAGTCAGAAGAACCAAATAAAACCTTTTGAAGGTGCAAAGGAAAATTTGTTCCAATGAGAAGAAAGTATTAGGGTAGACAAAATATTTTCCACGAAAATGCAGCATTTGGAAAATATTTTCTTTTAAAATAACCTCTTCTACAAAGCGTTTGAAGTCTACGACCCGGACAAGCCCTTATCTTGAAATTGCCTCATTGGGTTTTGAAAAGGTAGTATGATTGTCTTCAAAATTTAGTACTTCGCTTCATTTAAATTAGTTAAAGCTTATTCACGAGGATCCAAAATTTGACACCTCCAAATTATGTCATTGACCTACCCTCCTCCACCCAACATCGCAGCACCCACCACACCGGCACTATCTCCCAGCGCCGGCTTGAGTAACGGAGTATCACATCTATCATTGAACATATGATTTAAAATCTCGGCTTGCCCATATTCATAGAGTTCATCGATTTGGCCTACGCCTCCTCCTATCACGATGGCATCAGGGTCTATGAGGTTGACAATATAAGAACATGCCAGGCCAAAATTGTGCAGCATGCGATCACGCGTAGCGAGGGCATGTACATCATGACCGGAGCGCCAGGCTTGCACGATCTCCTTCATCGATTTTTTAAGACCCGATGTTTGGAAATAATAATTTTCAAGGGCTGGACCTGACATCACATTTTCGTTGCAACCTGTATGGCCGCAATAACAGACAATGTCATTGTCCTCAGTACGGATATGGCCAAACTCTCCTCCTATACCATGACGCCCATGGATCACCTGGCCATTGACCACCAATCCTCCACCGACTCCGGTACCCATGATGATGCCAAAGACTACCCTGGCACCCGGGATCTGCATCGGCACCGAGCCCAGCGTAGCTTCTGCGATCGCAAAACAATTGGCATCATTAGCCATAAAGAGTGGTATACCTAGTTTTTTTTGAAGGTCAGACTTAAAGGTCCGGTGATTGAGACAGGTCGTATTAGAGTTTTTGTGAATGAAGGTGATCGGATCATAACTGCCAGGAGTGCCAATGCCCAACTGGGTGGGAGACTCTCCGGTTTCTTTTTTAAGATCTTCTACCAGGTCTGCGATGCGATCGATGATATGATCATACCCATATTGGCTCTCTGTAGACACTCTTTGTCGGATGATAAAATCTGGCTGATCATTTTTTATACGCAGGACAGCACCTTCTATTTTGGTGCCGCCCAGGTCTATTCCCCATTTAAGTTGCGACATTTTTCTTCTTCTTTGGTTTGACTGGAAAATTAGGCTTTAGCACACTTACACCCAGAGGAGGGAGTTCTACCTCTAAGGAATGTGTCCTGAAATGTTTTGGCACTTCGATTACGGGGATAGGCTGGCTATTGACGATACCACTGCCCCAATATTTGCTGTCATCGGAATTAAATATTTCAGTATAACTATCACAGGGAGGGCAGCCTAATTGATATCCATGCCTTGGCACGGGAGTAAAATTGCAGATGATCATTAAGAAATCTTGTGGATCGCTGGATTTTCTGATATAGGAGATGACGGAAGAATCTACATCATTGCAATCCAACCATTCAAAACCTTCACTTTGATATTGATGTTCGTGTAAGGCTTTTTCTGACTGATAGAGGTGATTGAGTGCCTTCACTACATTTTGAACACCCAGATGTGAAAACTCACTCAATAAATTCCAGTCAAGGCTGCTGTCAAACTTCCATTCATGAAACTGAGCTATTTCGCCGCCCATAAAGAGTAGTTTGGATCCGGGATGAGTAAACATATAAGAAAACAAGGTCCGGAGGTTGGCAAACTGCTGCCAATAGTCACCGGGCATTTTATTGATCAGTGAAGCTTTGCCGTGTACGACCTCATCATGAGACAATGGCAAGGTAAAATTTTCGGTGAAGGCATACATCATACTAAAGGTGAGGGTGTTCTGATGATAACGCCTAAAGAAAGGATCAGTCTTGAAATACCGCAAGGTGTCGTTCATCCATCCCATCATCCACTTGAGCCCAAAGCCGAGTCCTCCCATAAATACCGGCCTGGACACCCTCGCAAAAGAAGTAGATTCCTCCGCAATAGTCTGCACATCAGGAAAAGCAACATATACTGCTTCGTTAAAATCTTTGAGAAAGGAGATAGCAGCCAGATTCTCATTGCCACCGTAGATATTGGGTTCCCAGCCGCCAGCTTCTCTGGAATAATCCAGGTATAACATGGAGGCTACAGCGTCTACCCGTAGACCATCGATATGATATTGATGCAACCAAAATATTGCACTGGAGATCAAAAAAGACCTCACTTCGTTGCGCTCATAGTTAAATATCAAACTTTTCCAATCCTGGTGGTATCCTTTGCGAAGATCAGGATGCTCATAGACCGCAGTGCCATCAAATTTGCCCAGGCCGTGGGCATCTTCAGGAAAGTGCGAAGGTACCCAATCGAGGATTACTCCTATTCCTTCAGCATGAAACGCATCGATCAATCGTTTAAAATCCTGCGGGGTGCCAAATCGACTCGTAGGAGCATAAAACCCGGTGATCTGATATCCCCAGCTGGGAGTGTAGGGGTGTTCCATCACCGGCATCAGCTCGACATGTGTAAATCCCATCTCTTTGACATAGGGTACTAACTGGTCTATATGCTCCTGGTAGCTAAACGGTCGGTCTTCATGCCACGGTCTTCGCCAGCTGCCCAGGTGTACTTCGTAGACTGACATGGGTTGAGAAAGTTTTTGTTTTTCTTTCCTGGTCTCCATCCAATGTCCATCGGACCAGGTGTAGTCAATAGGCCACACCAATGATGCTGTGTATGGAGGATGCTCACAATAGCGGGCATATGGATCTGCTTTTTCAGTGACCACGCCGTCATGGTTGGAAAAGATCCTATACTTATATTTATCACCTTGCTTGAGGCCGGGTACAAATCCTTCCCAGATGCCCGAGGCATCCCACCTCACCTGGAGTATATGTTGGTCTCCTGCCCAAAAATTGAAGTCGCCTATCACAGTCACCACCTTGGCAGCTGGTGCGTAGACCGCAAAATACACTCCCATTTCCCCATCATGCTCAACGATATGAGATCCAAAGTGCTCATACAATCTGAAGTGTTTGCCGGATTTAAACAAACTGATATCGAAGTCTGTAAATCGCGAATATGGTTTTACATGGTTTGGCATGGTGGAAAGTTAAGCAATTAGATGGAAGGGGTAAAATCGGGTTTAAAACTTTTTAGAATAACCGTCGGATTAATTTTAAAGTATCTTTAGGGGAAGTTATTAAAATGGTATTGCAAGGTAGCTGATGGTCACAGAAACTGAAAATATTTTCAAAAGGTTTTGACTCCACTAAAAAAAAAGTATTTGGCTTAGAAAGAGGTCATTTACTTGAATAAAAAAGTAATCATATCGCTATAATCACAACCTATGTGTGGAAGATCTTCACTGACTAAAACCGAGAAAGAGCTGGAAGAGCGCTTCCAGGCTAGTTTTTATTCTGAAGACCTGGAGCGATACAATCCATTGCCCAATTTTAATGTTGCGCCTACGCATGTAATGCCGGTGATAGCCAACAATGATCCGCAACACTTCCGACCGATGCGTTGGGGTCTCATCCCTTTCTGGGCAAAAGATCAAAAAGTAGGCTATAAAATGATCAATGCCCGTATCGAAACAGTAGAAGAAAAATCTTTTAAGCAAGCTTTGGAAAGACGAAGGTGTATCGTGCCTGTAGATGGTTTTTATGAATGGAAAACGATCGGTAAAAAGAAAAAACCCTATCGCATAGTGGTAGAGCATGGCAAACTATTTGCCATAGCGGGACTTTGGGAAAAATGGAAATCTCCGCAGGGTGAAGTCATTGAATCATTTACCCTCATCACCCAGCCTGCTAATAAAATGATGTCGGCCATCCATGATCGCATGCCCGCCATCTTATTGCCCGGACAGGAAAAACTATGGATCGATCCAACTCTCTCCGTCAAAGAAGCATTGCTATTGATCATCCCATATCCTGATGACGAAATGTCTGCATATCCTGTGAGTGAAAGAGTCGGTAAAGTGAGTGAAAATGACGCGTCATTGATAGAAGAAGTAAAAGTCGGAGACCAAAGTGAACAAATAGATTTATTCAGTGGAAGCTGAAGTGATGGTAATTCATCTGTTTTCAGTTGTTTTGATACTCAAAAATTCCTTCGTATTTTCCCAAGATGAATAAAAGGGAATTTATAAAAAGCATAAGTAAAGCAGGATTGATGTCCGGTACTTTTATGTCGACCCTCGACAAGTTAATGGCTTCCAACGAACTGCGAAGTGCCAATGACTTGTCTACCGACGAAGATTTTTGGGCTAAAGTGCGTGAAGGATATCGTCTGAAACCTGACTACATCAATCTTGAAAACGGATACTACTGCATCATGCCGCAGGAGATCATGGATCGGCATATCCAAAGGGAGAGAGAGGTCAACTTCCAGGGATCATGGTATATGCGAAACCACCGTTTAAAAGACAATATAGAAATCAGAAAAAAACTTGCCCAGGTTGTCGGTGCCAAAACTGAAGAAGTCATCCTCACCCGCAATGCAACCGAATCACTCGATACCATTATCGCAGCATATGATTGGCGACCAGGTGATGAAGCTGTAATGGCTATACAAGACTATGGCTCTATGCTGGACATGTTCCGATTGCAGGCTCGCCGATATGGGCTGGTCAATAAAAAAGTTGATGTGCCATTGCATCCCAAAGATGATGAGGAGATCGTGTCCTTATATGAAAAAGCAATCACGCCCAATACCAGGCTGCTTATGGTCAGTCATATGATCAATATCACCGGCCAAATACTGCCTATCCAGAAGATCTGTGCGATGGCCCATACACACGGAGTCGATGTACTCGTAGACGGAGCTCATTGTGTAGGCCATTTTGAATACAGCATCTCTTCATTAGATTGTGATTATTATGCAAGCAGCTTGCATAAATGGCTCAGTACCCCTTTGGGTGCAGGATTATTGTATGTACGACAAGATAAAATCAATAATTTGTGGCAAATGTTTGGTGACACCGGCTATAAGGATGATGATATACGCAAGTTAAACCATACCGGCACACCTCCTGTACATACTCACCTGGCAGTAATGGATGCTATCGATTATTATAATTTGATAGGTCCTGCGAGGAAGGAAGCAAGGATGAGATATCTGCAGCAATACTGGACAACTCAAGTGCGCGATTTGCCCCATATCGATCTGAATACACCTGAAGACCCATCCAGATCCTGTGGCATAGCCAATGTTGGTGTTAAAGGCATGAAGCCGGCTGATCTGGCGAAAACATTGCTGGAAAAATATAAAATCTTTACTGTGGCGATCGATGGTGCCAATGTACATGGTTGCAGGATATCCCCCAATATCTATACCACCACAGCAGAACTTGATACCTTTATAGCTGCGCTGAAAGAAATGAGTACGTAATAGGCTGCTGATGGATTCATTGACACATATAGTACTGGGTGGCTGTCTTGGTCACCTTGCCCTGGGCAAAAAAGCGGGTAGAAAGGCAGTGGTGTGGGGTGCCATCGCAGATACCATTCCTGATTTGGATGTATTTGCAGGCTTTTGGGTGCATCCTGTAGATTCATTATTGATCCATCGGGGATTTACTCACTCTATCCTGTTTGCCATTTTGTGCTCGATCTTTGGAGGTTGGGGGCTGAGTCAATGGTATAAAAAATATGAGATTCCATGGAAAGACTGGTCCCTGGTGATGGCGTTAGGACTAAGCTCTCATTTATTTATAGATTCATTGACCAATTACGGGACAGGACTGTTAGAGCCTTTTTCCAACATTAGATTTGCATATACCACGATTTTTATAGCTGATCCGGCATTCACCTTGCCTATGTTGATGGCTTTTGTGGTGCTTTTGAGAAAAAAACCATCCATTGATACTAAGACTACATGGGCAAAATATGCGATCGTGATCTCTTCCATCTATCTGGTCTGGACTTTTATTAACCGCTCACATTTTGAAACCTTATTTAAGAATCAATTTCAAGTGCAAAAGCTGAGTATTTCAGATCAGAGCCTCACTCCGGGGCCCCTTAATAATGTCCTTTGGAGCACCATGGCAAGGTCCGACTCAGGGTATTACTCAGGGTATCATTCATTATTGGGCAAAGACCCTAATGTAAAATTTACCTTCATTCCAGCCAATGATCAGCTCTCCGAAGGCTTTGGGTCGCAGGAAGAATATCTCAAGCTGAAGCGGTTTGCCAAAGGTTATTCCTGTATCAGCCTCATGGATGGTACACCTTACTTTCACGACCTGAGGTTTGGCACTTCAACCGGATGGACTGATCAATTGGGCCGATTTACATTCAGTTATCCCCTGGAGCGTCAGGCTGGAGATACTGCTCATCTGATCAAAGTCAACCCCTGGCCCCAGGGCGGATTTGAAGCTATGGGTGCCTTATGGCAGAAGATCAAAGGAAATTGATTGTATTGTGAAATTGATCAATTTGAGTCTGACAACTCTTTTTTTCCGATCTTTGCACCCTCTTTCAAAAAAATAATACAGGTACATTATGAGGTCGATAGTTGTTTTATGTTTAGGATTATTGAGTTTTCACTTGGTTCAAGCCCAAGGCGCTCATCTTGGCTTGCGCATTGGACTCAACTCAGCCCATTTTCAAGGTACTGCAGAAGAAAACTCTTCTTTTAGCAATTTGCCGGGATTCCATGTCGGACCTACCTTTTCCTATGGTTTTACAGATATCATGGGTCTTCGGGGTGAACTCATCTTTTCTCAGAAAGGATCGAAATATACTTACGATGGACCGAGTTATTTTACGATTAGAAAGAATGGTCAGTTTATTACGACCAGTGGTACCCGCAATATGAGCGTGGCGATAAACAATAATTATATTGATGTCCCGCTGATGTTTTACACTTTATTGTTTGAAAGGTTGGATGTATCTGTCGGCGGATATGCTTCCATCCTGGTCGGGTCTACTGGTAGAGGGGATCTGAACTATTCAGGTAAAAGAGATAACAGCAATGCCGTAGTAGGACCTATTAAGTTCCTGTTGGATCAAAATTTCTTTAGAGACAAAGCAGGCACTACTTCTTCGACTGCTACGCAGACCATCAAACTGGAGGGTGACCAAATCGTATTGCCGGAGAGATTGGGGGCTTATTATGAGTATAAGACCAAACCGGATGGTAGTAAATACAATGTATTGGACTATGGTCTATGTGGTGCCCTTCATTATAGATTGAGCAGTGGATTGTATGCAGGTGTCCGATATCAGTTGGGGTTGTCTGATGTATCAAATGATGATTTTGACATTAGTTATAAGTCCCTCGATCAGGCGAAGGAGTTTAATCTCATTCCGGCTAAATATCTAAATCGAAGTTTGCAGTTTTCTATTATGCTGCAGTTATAGATCGTTTCCTTTCTAGTTTATGCCTACATTAAAAAGGTACATAGAGATCGTGGTGCAAGCTCTGCGCGGAGAAGAGACTGACTACACTCAAGGCAATATGCGGACTGCGATCGTGCTCCTGGCTATCCCTATGATCCTGGAGCTGAGCCTCGAGAGTGTCTTTGCCGTCGTTGATATGTTTTTCGTGGGTAAGCTGGGATCCGGAGCCATCGCGACTGTTGCATTGACAGAGGCTGTGGTCACCCTGATTTATTCTGCTGCGATCGGCTTGAGTACTGCTGCTACCGCGATGGTCGCTCGCAGGATCGGCGAAAAGGATCCCGAAGCCGCCAGTCATGCTGCAGTACAATCGCTTATGATCTCACTGTTGGTCACTACGGTTATTAGTATACTTGGGGTAATCTACGCGGAAGATATCCTAAAATTTATGGGTGCTCAACCCGATGTAGTTGCACAAGGACATATTTTTTCCAAAATCATGCTGGGCGGCAGTGTGGCCATCATATTATTGTTTTTGATCAATGGTATCTATCGGGGGGCGGGTGATGCAGCGATGGCGATGCGCAGCCTTTGGATAGCAAGTGGGTTGAATATCATACTATGTCCCATCATGATCTACGGACTGGGCTCATGGCAGGGGTTTGGTTTGACAGGGGCAGCTATTGCCACCACTATTGGGCGGAGTTCAGGGGTAGTCTACCAGTGTTACCATTTATTTAAAGGAAGAGGTCCAATCAAAATCAAACTGAGCCAATTCAAAATTGATTGGCCGGTCATGAAAGGGTTGATCGACATCGCCTGGCCAGCTACTTTACAATTCGTCATAGCTTCCGGAAGCTGGATCATCTTAGCCAAAATCGTTGCTGAGACAGGTGGTACTGATGCAAGTGCTGGGTATCAGATAGCTATCAGAAATGTGGTCTTTTTTATTCTCCCTGCCTGGGGATTGAGCAATGCAGCTGCCACTTTGGTGGGTCAAAACCTCGGTGCTAAGCAACCAGAACGTGCAGAACAATCGGTATTGCTCACCGCGAGATACAATGTTTATTTCATGATCTTCGTGACCTTGTTGTTCCTTGGCTTGCCTGGTCCTATCATCAGGATATTTTCAGAACAACCTGAAGTAGTCCGTGTAGGCATTCAATCGCTAAGGATCATCGGCACCGGATATATTTTTTACGGGATAGGTATGGTGATGATGCAGGCCTTTAACGGAGCAGGGGATACACGCACGCCAACCTGGATTAATTTTGTTGGGTTCTGGTGTTTTCAGATACCCCTGGCTTATGTCTTGTCTAAACCATTTGGTATGGGGTCGACCGGAGCCTTTATATCGATCCCGGTGGCTGAGACGGCTATTGCATTGGCATGTTATTATTTTTTCAGAAAAGGTAGGTGGAAAGAGATTAAGGTGTAAATCGAGTCCATGATCTCAATAATCTTCGCTCCATTGCGTCTGCCTGCAGGCAAGCCTTTGCTTCTTAGCGCGCCATATATTGATATGATGACAAATTCGTTACGCTTGCCTTTGCTCTTTGCGCGCCATTTAAAAATCAATAACTTTACCTTCAATGATTGAAATAAAACCTATCGAGATCTCTGTCAATGCAACAAAAGAAGCCATCGATAGAAGTTATCTTCATCAGCAACAATACATTTTGCAAGCCGGTAAGTCTGACATAAATGACCGGATCAAAAGGCTAAAACAGCTGCGAAGTGTTTTTGTTGGGTATCGCACACAATTGCAGGAGGCCATGTACAATGACTTCCATAAACCTAAGTCTGAAGTAGATCTGGCCGAAATCTTCGTCGTACTTAACGAGCTCAATCATACCATTAGAAAGTTAAAGACCTGGGCAGGAAAACATCGGGTAGGTACTCCCTGGTTTTTATTTGGTGCCTCGAGTTATGTACACTATGAAGCCAAAGGGCATTGTATGGTAGTATCACCCTGGAATTTTCCTATTCAACTTACACTGGTACCTTTAATTCACTCTTTTGCCGCAGGCAATGTGACGCTCATCAAACCCTCAGAGTTTACCCCGTTTACGATTAAAATAGTCAGGCAAATTGTGGAGGAAGTATTCAGTCCTGAAGAAGCGGTCATCATTGAAGGTGATTCCTCCGTAGGAGCCTATCTTTTGTCTTTAAAATTTAATCATATATTTTTTACCGGCAGTCCAAAAATTGGAAAAAAAGTCATGAAAGCGGCTGCAGACCATTTGTGTTCTGTGACCCTGGAGCTGGGGGGCAAATCACCACTGATTATTGATGCTTCTGCTGACCTGGAGCTGGCAAGCATCTCTACGGCTGCTTCCAAATTTATCAATGCCGGCCAGTTTTGTATTTCTCCGGATTATATTTACATAGAGGCAAGTATCAAAAATAAATTTGTATCAGCTTTTATCGAACAAATAAATTATCGTTTTGGGCAGGATGATCAGGCAAGGGTAGAAGGAGATTATTCGCGTATTGTCAATGGACCTCATTTTTCAAGAGTAAGTACCCTGATCCAGGATGCTGTAGACAAAGGGGCTTCTATACTGTATGGAGGTAAGCTGGGGGAAAAGGAATATATAGGTCCGACAATCCTTGAAAACGTGACAGAAGATATGTCTATTTGTTCTACTGAAATATTCGGACCTATTCTGTACATCAAAACTTTTCAAAACATTCAGGAGGTAATAGATCAAGTCAATCAAGGGGAAAAACCACTTGCCTTATACTTATTCAGCAAGAACAAAAAAGTAAAACAGCAGGTGCGTAAAGAAATTTCTGCAGGGGGAATGGGGATCAACACGATCTCTACGCATTATTACAATTATAACCTGCCTTTTGGAGGTGTTAATAATAGCGGTATGGGGAAGGCACATGGTTTTTATTCTTTCCAGGAGTTTTCAAATGCAAAAGGTGTGTTTTATCAATGGTTGAGCAAACCTGGTATCATGGCGATGTTTCCTCCTTTTGATAAATTGACCAGGAGACTAATTGATTTATTGATAAAAATTCATAGCTGATCTTTGATGTCTATGTCGTTGCCAAACCAGCATTACTTTCGAGCATGTAACTCATCGATATCAATCGCCAGGTACAAATAGGTGCTGATCCTTTCCTCGTCAATGTCCTTTAGTGACTTAAAATCATGATAGGCGACTTGTTTTCTATCTCCCATATCGAGATAGCCGGTCTGATCTTGCAGCAGATGGCCATTGGTAAATCCTAACCGTACACCATCATACATTTTTGTCTTTCCCCAAAGCACCGACCCGGGCCATAAAAAGCAGATGTCTTTATTTATTTTATAGAAGGGCACTTGAAAGGAAAGTCTTTCTCTGGCCTGTGGAGCATGTTCCTGGATGATGGATCGGAGCTTGATCAATAGTTTTCTTTCATCCTCCGGTAAATAATCTATTAAATCAGCAATGTGTTTAAAAGATACATTTTGCATTTTTTGCTTTTCCTTCACAGCAGCCGATGATTTAATTCAATTTATTTAGCCATTAATATTGCTTCGGGGATTTGAGTGATGGGCGTGATGGTCATCTCCCGATAATAGATCTCAGCACCTTCCGATTGAATCTGGATTTTGCCTTTGGTCAACGGGGTCTCTACACCATCCCTGATATGTCTTGAGTTGAGCAAAACCATATTGACTTTGCCATTGATCATATGGATAGCGGTACCTCCCAGGCAATATAGATCCAGGGTGTTCCACTGACCGGTAGGGAGTTCAGGGTCTACGTTTTTCACACAATGTCTTCCAATAGGATTGTCTACATTAAAAGTCATGATTGCTCCCTGCGGGTCATACACATAGTCCCCTTTGGCATTTTTGGTCGCCCTGATATCAAAAGATGCACGATCTAATCCCCAATAGTCTCCGCAATCGTGCTCCTGGACCTGGAATTCCTGTGATCGCATCCAGAATCCCCAGTCCACTCCATGCGGACCCACTGCATGATACAGGATGCCACTGTCCATACGGGATTTGTCTTTTGGAGGCCACTTGAGTGTGCCCCACTTAAACTTGCACTGAAAATGGTAGTTAGCATATTCTTCTTTGGTAGAGATGCCTCCAAATCGCTCTCCGGTGATATGGATGGCTTTGAGCCCGTCAGTTTCAGCTACTGAAAATACATTTTGTACCGGGTTGAGCCCCAATGCAGGTACATCGGCTCTATGTTTGCCATCAGCGTCTAATCCCGGGCCTATATAGACATCCCAATTGCTGAGATCTTTGAGATTAAATAGTTGAATCGTTTTTGTTCCCGCTACAGAAGGAGCACTCTTATGGGTACAATTGCCCATAACCAAAATGGCAGCCAGGATCGTAAGAATTTGTTTCATTGAAAGTTTAAGATTTTAGAAAAGATTTTAAAAATGGAATCAACTGTACTGCTAATATCTGATGATCTTCTTTGCTGGGATGATAAGAGCAACCGCCTGGTACCATCGTCTGGAATTGAAATATTTTTATCGGGGGACGATTGATTTTGAGACTATTGTATCGGAGAGCAATCTGATTTAAATGTCGAATTAATCTGGCTGATTTTTCACCAGATAGCATAGGGCTGGCGATCAGTACGATTTGGGGAGTCCGATATTGAGTATAGACTGTATTGACAAGCTCAAGATATCTGTCTATAAATGTAACCGAATCAAAAGGATTACGATGCTGGACGCCGTCACCATCCGAAAAGTCATTGGTTCCAAGACAAATGCTGACAATATCAGGCGTGTACTCACCAAAATTCCACAATTGAGTGCTATCAGTGCCGAGCTCCAGGTTAGTGTATACATCAGGCATGACAGGTCCCTCACTGTTCCAATTGCGATAAGCGCCTATGCCACTGACCGCACTAAGCATAGGTATTGCATTTAAAGCCCTTGCAGTGATGCATGCATATGAAAAATAGGCATTGTGCTGATCGTACCACTGGCCGGCGCCGCATGAAAGATAGGAAGTATCACTGCCCATGCCACAGGTGATGGAGTTGCCGATGAATTCAATGCGATAAGGTGAAGAAGCCTGCGTGGTCAACAATCGTGGCGCTTCAATGGACTGAATCGATATCCTGCCATTTTGTGCCTCAGTCGCTTTAAATACTTTTACCACATGCCTTTGTTGCAGCTTAGCCCCAATCCTGATACGTTGACCTGCAACATCAGAGATTTTGTATCTTCCTACGTATTGTCCATCTAATTCTATGGAGGCGTATCCATGGTTGCCAGGCCCTGACAAATTATTAAACAAAATGCTACAACTATCTCCTTCGTAATCAAATACAATACCTGAGGCAGAAGTAATCAATTCTAAACCGTTTTCACTTACGAAAGTTCTACCAAAATGACGGATGCGAGCATCCGTCAGCTCATATTTGACAGGGGTAGCATGCTTGCAGCCCAAGCTTATGATCAATGTCACGACTACAAAAAACGTAAAGTACTTACCCATCTTAAAACTTAAAGGGATAAGTTTACAGAATTCAATTCATTATCAGGCAGATATACGGTTAAAATTATACTATTAGATAAAATCGTAAAAAAATCAGTTTTGGGATAAAAAACGGTTTGATGCCAAAATCCATATTTAACCTATCTTTGCCACCTTCCAAAATCGCGGCAAGGGGCCCACTCAAACGCAGTAAAATCGGTATAATTATTGTCAATTATCTAAACTCATCGCAATCGCTAGTAGTATGTATGTATTAAAATTTGGAGGATCCAGCGTAGGTACACCTTCCAGGATCATTTCTGTCATAGATATTCTAAAGGATTATCATAAAAAGAACATTGCGTTTACCGTCGTTTTTTCAGCTTTCAGCGGCGTTACTGACGAATTGCTGAAAATGGCCCAGACGGCAGCTCGCGGAGAGGTTACCTACCTGGAAATGTGGGAAAAATTTCATCAACGACACCTGGATGCTATTCATGAACTTGTTGCGGAAGGGGCAGCTCAGACCGAAATAAAGGGTCGGTATACCGAGATGGCTGCGACCTTAAAAAACTTGCTTCAGGGCACCTTTCTGGTGATGGAAGCGTCACCCCGCACGCTGGATTATGTCCTTAGTTTTGGTGAAAGAGCCTCCTGCATGATCATCACTAAAACCATGATTTCCAGAGGATTGGATGCAGAATATGTTGATGCACGGGAGATCATTAAGACGGATAAAAACTTTGGGTCCGCACGGGTGGACTTTGATCTGACCTACAAGTTGATCAGAGAGCGGTATAAAAAGGGCAAAAAGGTCAGGATAGTTACAGGTTTTATCAGCAGTGCCAAAGGCGGCCTTACTACCACACTGGGGAGAGGAGGGTCTGACTATACCGCTTCCCTGCTGGGGGCAGGACTTGGGGCCAAAGCTATTGAGATCTGGACTGATGTCGATGGAGTACTTACTGCAGATCCGCGGCTGGTGGCTAATGCTTTTACCATACCAAAACTATCCTACGTAGAGGCTATGGAAATGTCTCATTTTGGGGCCAAGGTCATCTACCCACCGACCATCAAGCCGGCGATGGACCTGGGCATCCCCATTTATATCAAAAATACTTTCAATCCGAAGTTTGTCGGATCACTTATCACCAAAGACAAGGTAAAGCACCCTCATCCGGTCACCGGCATTTCTTCTATCAGCAAAGTTTCATTATTGACGCTGCAGGGAAGTGGATTGTTTGGAGTGCCGGGGGTAGCGGGTAGATTGTTTGATGCTTTAGCTCAGAAAAGCATCAATGTCATGCTCATCACTCAGGGTTCGTCAGAGTCCTCCATCAGTTTTGCGGTGAGACCTGAAGATGCACAAGCCGCCAAAGAGGCCGCTGATCAGGCTTTTAGCAGGGATATACTCGCCAAGACAGTAGATCCTACCAATATTGAATCCGACCTTTCAGTAGTGGCTTTGATCGGTGAAAATATGCGATATACGCCGGGCATTGCAGGGAGGATGTTCAGATCCTTGGGTAAAAACGGGGTCAATGTAGTCGCGATCGCTCAAGGATCATCAGAACTCAATATATCGGCTGTGATCAATAGAGCCGATGAGGCCAAAGCACTGAATGCATTGCATGAAGGCCTGTTTTTATCAGAGATCAAAGTACTCAATGTATTTATGATCGGTTGTGGGTTGATCGGTGGAACTCTGATCAAACAAATCCAGGCACAATCAGGGTACCTTGACAAAGCTAAACATTTACAGATACGCCTGGTCGGCCTGGCCAATAGCACCAAAATGATATTTTCTGCCCAGGGGTTGGACCTGGGACAGTGGAAAGAATCGCTGCTCACTCAAGGAAGACCTATGAAACTGACCCGCTTTATAGATCAAATGAAAAGTCTCAACCTGGCCAACTCCATATTTATAGATAATACTGCCTCAGAAGAAGTAGCATCGAAATATGACAAAATATTGGACGCCAGTATCAGTATCAGTACACCCAATAAGGTAGCGGCCTCCAGCCCATATCGCAACTACAAAAAACTCAAAGAGATCGCTGACCTACGCGGGGTCCAGTTTCAATATGAGACCAATGTGGGAGCTGGACTACCGGTGCTGTCTACATTAAAAAATCTGATGATCTCAGGGGATCGCATCCTCAAGATTGAGGGAGTGCTGTCAGGGTCGCTTTCATTTATTTTTAACAAATTTAATTCGAAAACCAAATTTTCTGACCTGGTAAAAGAAGCCCGCACTCAAGGGTATACAGAGCCTGACCCCAGAGATGATCTGTCGCTCAAAGATATTAGCCGAAAGATCTGTATCCTGGCCAGGGAGGCGGGTATGCCCATAGATCTTGAAGATGTGCACCTGGAAAAAATATTGTCTGACAAAGCGACACGTGCGCGCACGGTGGATGAATTTTTAAAAGTGTTGGAAGCGGACGAAAACAGGTATACCCAGATGATCAAACAAGCTGAAGACCATGGTTGCAAAATCAGGGTCATCGCTAAAGTAGAAACCGGCCAACCAGTCACCGTAGGCTTGCAGGAAGTAGGACCTGAAAATCCATTTTACCAACTGGGAGGCAGTGACAATATGATCGTATTTACCACAGAGAGGTACCATGAAAGACCTCTTGTCATCAGGGGGCCAGGCGCCGGAGCAGAAGTGACAGCTGCAGGCGTATTTGCAGAAATTATTACAATTGGAGATTATTTATCAGGATATGGGTATTGAAAAAAAGAAAGCATTTGCACCGGCTACGGTGTCGAATATATGTGTCGGATTTGATGTAATGGGCTTTGCCATGGAAGCTCCAGGAGATGAGGTGATCGCCAGTGTGACGACGACTCCCGGGGTTCAGATCCTATCTACCAACCATGCTAAGATCCCTATGGACGCCAAGCTCAATACCGCCTCGGTCGCCGTACAAGCTATGCTGGACAAGTTAGGTGATCATCAAATAGGTATTGGGTTGGAAGTGATCAAAAAATGCCGGTTGGTACTGGTATGGGCTCCAGTGCAGCCAGTGCTGCTGCAGCTCTTGTAGCGGCCAATGCCTTGTTGGGAGATCCTTTTAGAAAGCCAGATTTGTTGGAGTTTGCTGTCAAAGGCGAAAAAGCTGCCGATGGGGCTGTACATGCTGATAATGTAGCGCCATCTTTGCTGGGTGGTTTTGTCCTGATCCGGTCTCTTGAGCCTAGTGATGTGATCCAGTTGCCTATACCATCAGACCTGTATGTAGCATTGTTATTTCCGCATATCACCATTCTCACAAAAGAAGCAAGAGGCATATTATCTCCTTATGTTGACATGAAAAAATTTATTCAACAAACTGCCAATATGGGAGCTGTGGTAGCTGCCTTGTATCGTCAGGATTGGGAACTGCTCCGCAGGTCCTTGATCGATGTAGTGATCGAACCTCAGCGTGCTAAACTCATTCCATTCTTGAGCGAAGTAAAAAAAGCCGCCTATGATGCAGGAGCAATCACTTGTTCAATTTCAGGTGCTGGACCAGCTATATTTTCATTAGCTCAAGGTATAGCACAAATACAAAAAATACAAGATGCAATCGAAGTGGTGATGCATGATATCAAGGTGCCTTTTGATATGCATATTTCCAAAATCAATCAGAAGGGGAGTGTATTGATGGAAGGGAAATAGAGATCATTTCAGGCAAAAGCTCAAATCGCGCAAAGTCGCAAAGAATGACACTTTATACCTAGATATTTCGCGCAAAGTCCTGCCTACTGACAGGTAAGCGCTAAGAATTAAGCTTTATTTCATCACAGTTTTTGACCTTGACTAAGTTATTTTTCTGACTTAATACTGGATCAAAAGTTAATCCCACTTTTTAGGAAGCGAAATGAGGCAATTCGAAGTGATCCTTTTGGGGCCATTTTCTCATCTTCTCCCAAACACGATCACATTGGCAGTTCCACCTCTTAATCTCCCTATGGTCTTATACCTAAACTCTATACGATCTATTCTGCGCTCTGCTCCGGGCAGGTCTATGATTCGACTCTCTCCGCCCTGACGGATATTTTCTTTGATAGACACATCGAATCGCTCGCCGTTTTCAAAGATGACATCAAAGTCACTGATGTGCAGTGGCGCATCAACGACTTTAATCTTGAGTTTAGAGTACCAATCGTTACCATGGACTTTGATGACATCTTTGTCTGAAGTAAACTTGACCGAGCGTTCTCCGATGACAGACCAGTCTCCTGGTAGGGTAAAGGACAATGTCAACCATACCACTATGCCTAAAAGCAAGGTGATTTTTGAATAAAGTAGTTTTTTCATAATTTATTGAAGTTTAAGTATAGATAGTTTGAATGAATAAAAGTTTAATCAGGGTCCAAAAATATAAATCAATGGCGAACCACAACCCTTTCATCATTCATGTTAAAAAAAATCTATTGTCAAACATACACATTGTATTCATCCATTCTCTACATTTGTCGGGTGTTACCACAGGTTTTAGGCCATATCGAGTCCTTTATAAGCAAAGATCTGCTTTCTCCCAGGTCATTTCAACCTATTCGCTGATCCACGCGGCGAAGGATTTTATCATTTTCTTAAATAAATAATAGTCTTCGTTGGATTTATTTCAATCTAATCTATGTTATTCAATCCATTGCTATAAAAGATGAACCAGGAAAATCAAACATCAGAAACCATAACAGAACCAGAAGTACCGATCACTATTGTGGTCGCAGGACCTGAACATGCAGAATTTGCGGAGGACATTTGTCTGATGATCGAAGACTCTGCCAAAGCCCGTAAGACCGGTATTGCGAAGAGATCACCCGAATATATTATTAAGAAATTAAACAATGGAGACGCGGTGATTGCATTACAAGGCAAGAAATTGGCTGGATTCTGTTATATCGAGACCTGGAGTCACGGTCAATACGTGGCCAATTCAGGTTTGATAGTCAACCCGGATATGCGCAAGGGAGGCCTGGGTAGAGAGATTAAGATCAAAGCATTTAATCTGGCCCGTGACAAATATCCCTATGCTAAAGTATTTGGTATTACCACCAGCCTGGCTGTAATGAAAATCAATACGGAGCTTGGATACAAACCGGTTACTTTTTCCGAACTGACTCCAGACGATGCTTTTTGGCAGGGCTGCAGCAGTTGCCCCAACTACGATATCCTTCAGCGAAATGAGCACAAAATGTGCCTTTGTACCGGTATGTTGGCACCATCCAAAATGGAAGAAATGCCTTATGACCTATCCCGAATGATTATTAATGACCTAGCTCAAAACAATGGCTCAATCTGATAAAGTAATACTGGCTTATAGTGGAGGGCTCGATACCTCCTATTGTGTAAAATATCTCCAACTTGAAAAAAACCTTGAAGTACACTGTGCGATAGTCAATACAGGCGGTTTTACAGATGCTGAACTCAAAGGGATAGGTGCGCGTGCCAAACAAATGGGCGCAGCCTCTTTCAAAGTATTGGACTATACTCAGGAATTTTATCAACGATGCCTTCGATTCTTGATCTATGGCAATGTGCTGCGCAACAATACTTATCCACTATCGGTATCAGCAGAGCGCGTATTCCAGGCACTGGCCATTATCGAATACGCTCAGAAAAAAAGGGTCAAATACATCGCTCATGGCAGCACCGGTGCTGGCAATGATCAGATTCGCTTTGATTTGATATTTAATATACTGGGCTCTGGTCTTGAAGTGATCACCCCGATCCGCGATCTCAAACTGTCACGCCAGGAAGAGGTAGATTATCTCAAAAAGCATGGAGTAGAAATGTCCTGGGAGAAAGCTCAGTATTCGATCAACAAAGGGCTTTGGGGTACCAGTGTAGGCGGCAAAGAAACATTGACCTCCAATCAGTACCTGCCTGAGTCAGCGTTCCCCTCACAAGTGACAGCAACAGAGCCCAAAGAGATTACTTTGCAATTTACCCAAGGTCAGCTCACAGGCATCAACAATCATCATTACGCCAACAATGTAGAAGCTATTCAGGCACTTTCCGCCATAGCCTCCCCTTTTGGTATTGGTAGAGATATCCATGTAGGTGACACGATCATCGGCATCAAAGGCCGTGTAGGTTTTGAAGCAGCTGCTCCATTACTTATCATCAAAGCCCATCATTTGCTTGAAAAACATACGCTGGGCAAATGGCAGCAATATTGGAAAGAACAAATGGGCAATTGGTATGGTATGATGTTGCACGAAGGGCAATATCTCGATCCTGTGATGAGAGATATAGAATCTTTCCTGGAGCATACCCAGGAGCGGGTCAATGGGACTGTATTTATCAAACTCTATCCATATCGGTTTGAACTGCACGGTGTAGACTCACCCCATGATATGATGCGTAGTAAAATGGGTCAGTATGGCGAAATGAATAATGCCTGGAGTGGGGAAGATGCCAAGGGATTTACGAAGATAGCTGCAATAGCTGGCAAGATTTACGGGGCGAGTAAGTAAGTTATTGAATTTGACTTTTCAACAAATTTTGAGTCCTAGACTGGAATCAAATCTGAAAGAATAAATACTTAATTTTATTGCATGAAATTCAGAATTGAATCCCTGATACTTTTTGTCCAAAATATAGAACTACTTAAAAATTTTTATACTCAGGTTTTTGAATTTGAAGCCCTGGAAGAAATTCCAAAGCAATGGGTTTTATTGAAAGCAGGGTCCTGCAATATCGGCTTGCATCAAATTGGTGAAGCATATATGCATTTGGATCCTGCATCTGCTGCGTCGGAAAGTAATACTAAGATTGTATTTGAAGTGGATGAAGATTTATTCTCGTTAAGAACTGATCTGTTATCCCGAGGTGTGCGTTTGAAGGAGACCCAGGAGTGGGAAGGATATGATTATATAATTTGTGATGGCGAGGATCCCGAAGGCAATGTATTTCAATTAAAGCAAAGGATATCCAGGATATAAACAAGTCCTTGAAGGTATGTTACCGAAACATTGATCTGTATGGGTAGGGATGATACGAAAAAATGGGCTGAGTCAGATTATCAAAATTAAAACTCAATTGCATTGAACCTTTTTTATATGGACATTATTAAAAATTGGGCAGAAATTCGTGCTCATTTCAACAAGAGCTTTTCATCTAACTTTCATGTGTCAATTGCATCAGTCGACAAAGAAAATAATCCGACTACGACACCTATAGGGTCACTATTTCTCAATAAGGACCAGACAGGTTTCTACTTTGAGAAATTTCCTTCAAAACTTCCGGCTAATGAGAGATTTAATAAAAATATTTGTGTTTTGGCCGTTAATAGTAATACCTGGTTTTGGCTAAGTTCACTATTTAAAGGAAAATTCAAAGCTGACCCTGCAATAAAATTATATGGACAACTGGGTGCCAGGAGAACAGCAACCCCAATTGAAAAAAATCTATTAACCAGGAGAATGAAGCTCACTTCGGGTTTAAAAGGAAATAAACATCTATGGGATAATATGGAGGAAGTACGAGAAATATATTTTACCAAAGCAGAAGGAATCAATCTGGGTAAAATGACAGAGTCATTACATTTATAGGAAGCCGTTACATGGAAATTTTAAATTGGTTGAATACTTTATGATCTGGTAATTACTTTGAAGATGGAATAATACTTACAGATGCTGTTCATGCTTTTTATCCTGGCTAACAGAAGAAAGCCCTGATTTCGAGATCAAGTTTATAGGTAATTAGCCTACCCGGAATTTTTATTGCTGATAAAATAATATTAATCTGAGAATAAGGAGTTTGCAGGGAGGGTCGAAGGATGGACTCAATAATATTAGTTAATTAATTAAGAATTTAACAAATGCAAAGTAATAATGGTAATGATAAGCATTGATATTCAGTACATTAAAATTTGTTTCATTTTCATTGAAGAATGGGCTGACATTCATCCTACATCTTACACTACCTATAGATTGCCTTAAACCACCAATCAAAACAACCTTTATTAATACCTATATTCATGGCAAAAAAAGTTATTATTATGGGCGGCGGTATTGCCGGCATGACCGCAGCCCACGAATTGATCGAAAGAGGATTTGATGTTGAAATATATGAATCCAATACCAAATATGTTGGGGGAAAAGCGCGGTCTGAAGATGCTACAGTAGGACCTTTCAATAATATTCCGGGTGAGCATGGGTTTAGATTTTTTCCGGGCTTCTACAGACACCTTTCGCATACCATGAAAAGAATTCCTATTGGGTCAGGAACAGTATTTAATAATTTGAAGAAGACCGAAAAGATAATGTTTGCGAGAGACGGCAAGGAGCCCTTAACAGCTTTGGTTCACTTCCCACTGACTGCTTTTGATGTAGACCTGGTCTTTAAAACCTTAAATGGGGCACCTGCAACAGGATTGTCTTCTGGAGAAAAGGCTTTGATCAAAGAGAAATTATTTCAATTATTGACTTCGAGCAATACCAGATTTAATGATGAATATGAGCAGACCGGTTGGTGGTATTTTGTAGAAGCTGACGATAATAGTCCTACTTATCAAAATTTATTTGCAGATGGTCTTACCAAATCACTGGTGGCTGCGCAGGCCAAGACCATGTCTACCCGTGTCGGAGGTTCGATTCTCCTTCAATTGTTATATTCGATGGCGGATCCGACTATGGCGCCAAGCAGAGTACTAAATGGTCCTACCAATGAACAGTTTTTAATCCCCTGGTATGATTATTTACTTACCAAAGGGGTGGTCTACCACAAAAGTCATGAAGTACAAAGTATTAATCTGGTCGGTTCTCAGATAATCAATATCACTGTGAAAGATGAAATCACAAATACCATACTCAATATTAAAGGGGACTATTATTTATTAGCAGTTCCTGTGGAGAAAGCCTCGACCTTATTGAATAATCTAATTACTTCGAGAGATCCGGTATTATCTAATCCGGCTCTATTAGCAGCCAACGTTGAGTGGATGAATGGAGTTCAATTTTATTTAAATGCAGATTTGCCACTCAATGATGGTCATATCGTACATAGTAATAGTGCGTGGGCCCTCACCTCCATTTCACAAGTACAATACTGGGCACCTAATTATGACATAAATATGGCTACCGGGGGTTTGGTCAAAGGAGTTTTGTCAGTAGATGTTTCAAATTGGGATGCTATATTCAATGGTAAAACGGCTAAAAACTGCTCCGAATTAGAATTGGTAACTGGGATATATGATCAATTACGACAAAGTCTTGCCTTATCTTCAACTCCACTGCCAGCAAATATGAATACTATAGTTGTGGGATATCATATAGGTAGTAGTTTAAAACGCGTAGCGCCAACTGTATTGGTAAATGAAGAACCTCTACTGGTCAATGTAGTCAACTCTTGGGGATTAATGCCGAAATCATGGAGTACAATTACCAATTTGTTTCTGGCCGGAGATTATGTACGCACCAATACCAATCTTGCCTGTATGGAGACTGCTAATGAATCTGCCCGCAGAGCCGTCAATTGTATTATAGATGCTTCCGGTACAGGCAAACCCTATGCTAAAGTATGGAAATTGAGGTCTTGGAAAATGCTCATGCCCTATAAATGGTGGGATAAAAAAAGATATACTAAAGGATTGCCCTATAAAAGCAAATACCCGTGGTGGTTGCATGTTATAGCCTTCATTTGGGCAATCCTATGCATCATTGCTTGGGTTTTCCTCTATCTATTTACCTTAATATTTGGGCCCATTTAAAAATCAAAAAAAATGAACATCATGCAGTGGCTGGAAAACCTATGCCAGCATAATCAATATACTTATAAGGATATAAGCCGATCACGATTAATCTGCCGGGGCAATGCTATTACAATAGTGTATATGATTTTCTATGGGATCATTAGTTTTTTGATTGGTTTTCATCATGGGGTGTGGATACAAATCTGGCTGGTATGCTTGTTTGCAGTTGCATTTATCTTATTGAAACAACGGGTTGCGCTCGACCTGGTAGGCAATTATATTCCGGCAATAGGGTTTATAGGTGTGGTAAGTTTATGCTTTTATTCCGGTGGACTGGATTCTCCGGTCCTTCCCTGGATCAGCTTAGTGCCTATCGTTTCTCTACTCTTTACCCATCAGCGATGGGCTATTGGTTGGCTTATTTTTATACTGGCTTTTATATTAATTTATAGGATATATCTGATGCCTTTGATCCAGGTAGAAATAGACTACAACAACAGGTATAAAGATTTTTTTTATTTAAGCAGCTTGTTTGGCCTCATAAGTACTTATTTATTATTTAATCTTATCTACAAAAGGTCTATTATTCAAATCAACGAAGTGCTGGAGAGCAAAAACCTGGAGATCGAATTGCAAAACACCGCCCTTCAAGATCAATCCAGACACATAAAGACTCATTTGGAACAAATTGAAGTAGAAAAAGCAAAGTCCGATGAATTGTTAAAAAATATCCTGCCTGAAAACATAGCTGAGAGCCTAAAGGTGAATGGAAAAACAGAAGCCAAATTATATGAGAATGTATCTATTCTTTTTACTGACTTTGTAGGATTTACCAAATATTGCGAGACCATTAGTCCACAAAAACTGATCAGTATCTTACACCAATATTTTCAGGCGTTTGATGACATCACTGAAAAATACGGTCTCGAAAAAATTAAAACGATTGGTGATGCCTATATGGCAGTGAGTGGACTGCCTGATTCTAGTCCCGATCATGCAGTCAATGCTGTAAAAGCGGCTATAGAAATGAGGCATTTCGTGGAAAATTACAATGCCAATGCGGGTAAGTCGGAGCAGGAGCACCATAGTTCACCAACATTTCAGGTGAGAATAGGCATTCATTCCGGAACGGTCATTGCCGGAATCATCGGAAATAAAAAATTTGCATTTGATATTTGGGGCGATGCAGTAAATATCGCTGCCAGAATACAACAAATCGGCGCCCCTCAAAAAGTAAGTTTGTCCCAGACTACTTATTCATTGGTAAAAGATCTTTTTCCGTGTGAATACCAGGGAAAGATCAATGCTAAGAATAAGGGAGATTTGGATTTGTATACTATCCGGTAATCCAATAAATTTTGGAAGTTAATGAAGGGTTATTCTTTCAGCATACAGATTACACGAACTGCCAGGAACATAGTCGCCTATGTAAAATTTTTAATCCGCTATAAGACCCGGAGGATAACTTTCTTTTAAACTCAAATAGCTGCTACTTTGTTTGTTTATACTCTTCAAATGCCCTGGCAATATTCGCTTCCTGATGATCACCTCCGTGGACCAATACCCGGTAACGAAGCACCAAATTGTCTCCTTTTTTCATAAAAGTCTCCTCGTTATTCTGAGGCCAGTACATGGGTGTAGGTGAAATAAATCCATAATCTCTGGTAAACCAGGGAGAGGGAAACCAGGGGTTGGCAGGATGTTGCAGAATAGCCAGGCCTTCAATCATATCACCTCGTTTCCCATAATAATCAATCCATGCTGAGCTTTTACCAAATGTTTCTTTTTCTCCTGTAGCGCCTTCGGCATTAATCATAGTCCCTCCATTCTTCACAGATAAGTCAGCTGCCATGCGAGCACTAAACAAAGAGTGATTCGTTTTTTTAATGTGGACCTCCATCAAAGGTTCCATATTAATTTCTACATCGATCTGCCGCAGCGTCGCTGAAGGAGCAGTAATAATAAATTTTCGTGTGTCTTTAATAGGAGATGCAGCTCCGGGACGACTCCATATACATTCATCCGTAATGATTACAGTATCCCCACCTTCTTTGATTATTTCAGCATTGATGGAGATGATGCGACCACGTTCTAATCCATCTTGCCAATAGTTTCCACCATTGACCTGATCACAGCCAAAAAACAATGAACTGTGATGAGGGTATTCTCCATTTCGCATGGAAGTAACTGAGCCTCCCGAACCCGGGCCATTGACCGGGTAGAAAAAAGGATATTTCTCGTCAGAAGAAAAAATGTAGCTGGTGAAATATTTTCCTTCAATAGTCACATTGATCTTAGATCCAATTTTGACAGCATTAATTTTTGTACCCCATACTGCCTGTGAGGTCATGAAGCAGCTAATGAAAAGGAATAGTTTTATTTTATTAATGATGTTCATCAGGACATTTTTATATTTTTGGTTCCATAAGGAGCTCGTTGAGGACGGGATAATAAAGCGTTTGCTTCCGGGTCGTTTACAAATACTTCTTTGTCTGGATTCCAGGTCAGTTTTCGGCTAAGTTTCATAGCAATATGCGTCAACAAACAAACACTGCATGCCCGGTGACCGATCTCTGCCGGAGAGATTGGCGTTTTACGGCTTTTGATACAATCTAGCCAATTGCCATGTTGGTCTTCGCTGACATATAAATGTGTTTCATTTGCACCGATTACTGAAGTGAGTATTTTGGGGTCACTGGCATCCAGTGCTTTGCTGCTCTTTTCCTTTGACACCGGATCACTTGGAGATGCGGTATAACTACCTCTGGAGACAAATATCCAGCCTTCAGTTCCTTCATATCTAATCCCATTTGGATATCCGCCACTTGTATACATGGTTACACCGTTTTTATATTCTGCTTTTGCCATAAAATCTCCATGGACATTCCATAGGCCTGATTTTGGGAATTCGGCAACTGCTTCAATGGAAATTGGACCAGTATACTCCGTATCCATACCCCATGCTGCAGAATCAAAATGGTGTTGTCCCCAACCAGTGATCATACCGGCACCGAATTGTTCGCATCTAAGCCACCCCGGACGATCGGTCATACTATTTTGAGGATGAACGCGTATTTCTGTATAATAAACTTCCGGTGTGGATCCGAGCCACATATTGTAATTCAGATTTTTAGGGATCGGCATCTCAGAGGCATCCGGGCCGGAAGGATCACCAGGAAGTCCGACCCTTACAGTATGCAATTTGCCTATTCTTCCATTGCGAACAAGTTCTGCAGCGATTCTAAACTGAGCCGTAGATCGTTGTTGAGTGCCTACCTGCAAGATGGTGCCCTTTTTTTTGATTACATCAGCCAGCATGCGTCCTTCCTCTATCGTCAATGAAGTGGGCTTCTGTACATACACATCTTTTCCGGCTAAGGCAGCTTCGATGGCGGGTTGAGAATGCCAATGGTCCGGGGTCGAAATGATCACGGCATCGATATCTTTATTCAAAAGCATGTCCCGGTAATCTCCGTAAGTCTTGACATCGACATAATTGGTCTTACCTGTTTTCTTAGTATAAAAATTTTCAATAAACTGCTTGCCCTTGACTGCCCGATTGGCATCGACATCAGCCACGGCGATTACCCGGGCGACATCAAATGGAAGCGTATCCTTGAGATCGTGAGTCATCGCGATCCGACCGAATCCAATTTGGGCGATATTAATCTTATTGCTAGGAGCATTTCTCCCAAATACAGAAGATGGAACGATGGAAGGCAGTGCTATGGCGACGGAAGTTTGAAGTGTTTGGTTTATAAACTCCCTCCTTCCTAATTTGGATTTCTTTTTCATGTTTTGATATTTTGACAATGAATATAAAAAATTTATGCTCAAATCTAAATGATATTTTACAATCAATATCCAAAAAGGACCCTGAAGTCAAATAAGCTCAATCGCGAAATGACGGAGGGCGTTTATTCATCATTCAAAAGACCAATTCACCAATATGCTTAAACTCTCATATCCATCAATCACCTTCAAACTACCGGACTCTTTTTTGACTCCATACACCGCTCTTGGAAATTCTAGCTCCTGACCCAGTACCTCATCAGAAGCACTTTCCAATAACTCATTCATTAAGTTCGCCAATACCAGTTTACGAGGTGCAATACAGCCCATCAAATCAGGCAAATCATACCCCCTTAATACTCCGGCTATACCCCAGGAAAAATCAACTTCGTAAGGATGATGATAACCACCTCCTTCGCGGGCCGTCAAGCCAATTTTGTGTATCCTGTTCATGATGATGGAACGATAGGAGATCAATGGACTGATGAGTATAACCGACTTTATAGAAGGATCGAATACAGCGGCATGGAGCAGAGGCAAGCACATTTCTTTATTGGCAACAGCAACGATCTGTAATGGATCTACTCCCGTGTGTAATTTGAGATAATTTACCACCCTAACGATATCTCCTGCCTGGATCCCCACCAGGCTCCGCCCAATCAGTACACCAGTATAAGCATCTGCCATACCTCGGGTTACGCTGCAAACGGTTTCACCCACCCCCAGGAGATCTGCTGCTGCGACGATATAACCTTTCATTACCAATTCTTCTATCTCGCCACCTGGTTTTGCTTCCTTTGCTTTTCCATCAGCATGGAGATAGACTATTGCCCGATGCTTAGGCTTAAGATCATCAGGAACGAAAAGCAAAAAAGGTATAGCATAGTCTCCCTCACCAGGTAATGCATATTTGTTCACCGTGTATCCATTGCGTTGGTAACGGCCATTGATGATAGGTTCCACATTTTCACAACAGGGCTTGATATATCCTGATATTTCTTTTGCTTTTTCCCGGACGGAGGCCAAATGTTTTGTTATACTTTTTCTTGATAGTTCAAGATGTTCTATCAATTTCTGGCTTGACTTTTTATTGATATCAAAAACCATATCCCCCCCGATAGAAGTCGCAATCTGGCCGCTAGCTGTCACTAATAATTCTTTGCCCGGTATGATCTCGGCTTCTACCTCAGCAGGATCTCCTGGCATATTAAAGTGTTTCATGAAGAAGGAGTAGATAGCTAATCTTATTTTCGGTGTCAACCAATGTTTGGAGTCATCTTCTACCATGTCAAGTTGATCGGCGGCTCCAAATGAAACGTATGCTTTCTTAGCTTCACGGTATGTGTCACGAGCACCTTGCAGACTCAGATATTCATCACGAGAGGTAAAAGTTAAAAGGGTTGGCTTTGGCGCCCGAACTTCTAAAAGATCTTCAACCGTGATTCCTTTTTTTAGTCCATGGATAAAAAAGGTCTCTGCATCCTGAGTTCCTTTCATTTCACTCACCCTTCTGCAAGTGTTGGACCAGCTGCTGGGTATGGATACCTTGACTCTTGGATCGAGTGCTGCAAGATAGTTGGTCACTGTCTCACCTCCGGAAAACCCGGTCACTCCGATACGTTCGGGATCGACTTCTGATCTTGATACTAAATAATCAATTGCCCGGATGCCATCCCAGATAAAATATTTTGCTGAAGATTCACCGGATAAAAAACATAAGTTTCCAAAATAGCTATGTTCGATCACACTATACCCAATGGAGGAAAAATTTATTTTGGGATCAAAATATTGAACGTGCTCCCCTTGCCCAAGTGGATCAATCGTAAATACGATCATGCCTTTTTTAACCAAATTTTGAATTATAACCTGATCTAGTGGTTCATGGTAAGACTCTTGTTCATGCCCAATGAGATTTAACACTGCTGGTAATGTAGTATTTCTATTTTCCGGAATAAAAAGACATCCTGTTACATAAAATCCGGGCCTGGATTCAAATAGTATTTTCTCTATTCGATAGCCATCTTTATTAATGATACCGGTAATCTTTGGATTTAATGGCGTTTTTTCAGGAAATATACCAATCGATTCTAATAGCTTGCCTTTCATTTTTATTTGACGGTCCTGCCAATCCCTCTTAGTGTGTAATTGTGCAATTTCTCTGTCGCGCGCTTCATACAATTTTGAAGCAAGACTATTCAAAAAGTTAGTGCGCATACTGCCCGGTGCGTTCCATCGAATCCAATCATGAAAAACATTCAGATTTTCTTCCTCCACTGGTTTAAGATCTACCGTGATATTTACCGATTTTGATTGAGCGACAACGATGTGTACATTGACGATAAAAATAAATACTATGTTGAAAATGATTGATGAAATGAAAGTCTGCTTCATACCTTTAAAATAATAATTTATTTGGTGAATTGACTTTCAGATGGTGTATAGGGCTTGCTAAGTATTGATAGCTTTCCTGGCGAACCTGGAGAAGACGGTCCAAATCCTACAGAGTAAAATTTTTTTCCTTTTAAATAAAAATGACCTACATATTCTCCGGAAACTTAAACTCTAACACAGAAGGCTTAAAACTTGCAGAAGCTTCCACTTTGTCAGCTTTGAATACGAAATAGATCGCGTGGAATCCTTTTGTAAATTTTAAATCTGACATGCCGCTCAACTCTTTTAAACCTGCTACACCGTCACTGGGACTCACCATCAATTCACCTATTTGTGTGCCGTTTTCCGGATCATCCAGTCTAACTTCTATTTTGCCTGTAGTGCTGGCAGTATAATTCATCATGACTCCTTTGAGGTCTTTAAAATCTATGTCATTCAATCCGATATAATCATTGTGATGCAGGGTGATAGTCTTTGCACCATTGGCTTCATTTGTGGTGACCTTGCTGGATTTGATATCTGCATCGGTAGCTTGGATTAAACTATTTTTTAAAGTCCAGGCAGCTTGATTGGATAGAGCAGGGATCCCATTATAACCTCTGTCCGTATAGCTTGCGGAGATCACATAATTGCCCTTGCCGGAGGATTTGACATCCACCACCCCACTGAGCATATTGGAGATAGCCGTTTTATTGTCCTGCGAACCCCCGGCAAAAGAGAGTATATAATTGACCATTTGTTTCACTTCTCCTTCACTGAGTTGAGGGTGGGCTGCCATGGCACGGTCGCCCCAGTTGCCAGTACCACCAGTGATCACTTTATGAGCCAGTACCTTATCTATGCCTTCTTTACCTTGATAGCGTTGGGCGACCTGGGTATAGGAGGGTCCATTGATAGCCTGGGTCGGGCTGTGGCAGGTCTTGCAATCTGACTTTTCAATTAACAGACGACCAGATTCATTGGGTGATTGATTCATGCCTGCCAGGTGTCCACTTGCCTGGAGCGCGGCCAGGTCCTGGCCTTCCTGGATAAATGCAGAGGAGACCTGGATGTTAGCAGGACTAAGGGTGCCGGTTTCGTTGGACCCATCTTCTTTATCTTGAATGGAGATAGAATAGGGTATTTTTCGACCTGGCCAGAAAAAAGTCTTGTTGCCAAAAACTTCGATATCTACCAGAGGCATATCATTGCCTACTTGAATTTTGGTATTGGTCTGGGCTGTGGCGCCACTTTTATCATTCACTCTAAGTTGAAGATCGTAGGTCCCGGGTGATGGGATCTCGATTTTTGCTTTTAACCCTTGGGCCTTTTCTGCCCCATTGATCAGCCAGGTGTAGCTAAGGTCATCGCGATCCGCATCTGAGGATTCACTGGCATTGACATTGACGGTCATTGGTGCTGCCCCATTATATTTATCCACACTAAATTTAGCCACCGGCCTCCGATTACCTCCATTAAAATCGATTTTGAATAATTGAGCATCTTCATTTTGCGCAAACCATTTGGTACCATAGTTGAGTACATAGAGCGATCCATCTGGCCCAAACTTCATGTCCATCGGGTTGGCAAAAGTGGTGCCCTCCATAAATCGATCGAACTTGATAAAGTTGTTTTCTTTGTCGAGACTCACGACATAGATCCATCGGCGCATCCATTCGTAGATGAATAATTTCCCATCAAAATAATCAGGAAAAGAGCCTGCAGCAGGAGTATAATCTTCTTTATAGTATACCGGTCCACCCATTGGATTTTTACCTCCTATCTCCACAAAAGGGAATTCACGACTGCGATCATAAGAGTACCAGACTTTTGGAGCCTTGTATGGAGGCAGGTCTGTCATACCGGTGTTGTTAGGAGAATTATTGACTAAATGGTTTGGGTCAAAGAGTGGACCACTTTTTTGGGCAGCAAAGTCATAGTCATTGTATGAGTGACCATTGCCACGAACATAGGGCCATCCATAATATCCGCCGCCTTCTCCTGCCTGACCAAAAAAGTCATAGCCCTTAGGTCCGCGACCCAGGCTGTCTCGTCCTGCATCGGGTCCTACATCACCCCAATGCACCAGTTTTCGCCGATCATCTACGGAAAATCTAAAAGGATTGCGACAGCCCATTACGAATATTTCAGGCCTGGTCTTAGGCGTGCCGGGTTTAAAAAGATTGCCTTCAGGGATTTCATAGCTGCCGTCGGGCAAAACCCTGATGCGAAGTATTTTTCCGCGGAGATCATTGGTGTTGGAAGAAGATTTTTGAGCATCCCAGGGCATGCGACCCGGCCTCTCGTCGATCGGATTGAAACCATCAGAAGCAAAGGGATTGGTATTGTCACCCACTGAAATATACAACAATCCATCTCCCCCGATTTTGAGATAGCCGGCACTATGACAACACTCGTCTCGTTGCACAGGAATCTTGAGTATGATTTTTTCGGAAGCCATATCCAGGGACTTATCTTTTAATACAAATCTCGATACATGTTGTGTCGGAATATCACCTACCGGAGAATAAAACATATACACATAGTGATTGGTCTCATATGCGGGATCCAAAACTATTCCTAATAGGCCATCTTCGTACTTGGTATGTACAGGCATACTGGTGATATATTCGATGAGGCCGGTCGATGGATTGTACAATTTGATATTGCCTTTTCGCTCTGCGATCAGGACGCTGCCATCTTGCATGATATCCATTTGCATGGGCTCATCAAGGTTAGCGGCCAGCACCGATTTTTCGAACCGGTTTTCTTCAGGCATGGCGATGGTATAAGCCTTGGAATAATCCAGTTTTTTATGATCCATGGCATACTCTATGCCGCCGAGGAGGTGCCCGAGAAAGGCGGGCTCTATATAGGAGCTGTCAGTATGGCCGAGACCGGTATAAAATGCCCGTCCTCCATCAAACTCGTGATACCAGGCGATAGGATGATTACCCTGCATATTACCCCCTTCATAAGAAGTCTCGTCTAACGAGGCAATCACATGGAGATCCGGCTGTACATCCCGGTAGTTGTACCACTCATCCCACCTTGACCAGACCGATGGCAAGTCCTTACAGGCTGCCGATCCATCACAAGTGATCTTGATGGCGGCATTGGCTTGCTTGGGATGGCTGTGAAAATAGGCTCCTGCCAGTTTGCCATACCAGGGCCAACTATACTCCGTATCGGCAGCAGCGTGTACTCCCACATATCCCCCACCTGCCTGGATATATCGCATAAACGCTGCTTCCTGCTGACTATTGAGAATATCTCCGGTAGTACTCAAAAAAACGATGGCAGCATATTGGCTTAGAGATTCATCTGTGAAAACAGTTGGGTCTTCGCTTATACTTACTTCAAAACCGTGTTCCTGACCAAGTTTTTTGATGGCTGCCTGACCCGGTTCGATGGAGGCATGTCTATACCCTGTAGTATAAGAAAACACGAGGATATGATGCCCCCCCGTAGAGGTGCAGGACTGTTGGAACGGAGCTATAAAAACCAAAGTAAAAAGGAGCAGCAAAAACATTCGCATGATGACAAGTATTAAGGTTTAATGTAAGGAGGGTAAAAATAGGCCTATTTTATTGTAAAAAATACTCATAAAAAGCACAAAAACTATCTGGTTACGACACATCAGGATGGATGAAGCCGGATACCGGATCAGCTTTGATTAAGATTGGATTATCCTTTATCTACTTCCTTTAGAAAGGAGATCAATCCCTTGAAATAAACCTCCTGGTCATCCCACATGGCCATATGACTGCCATTTGGGCAGAGTAAAAATCTTCCATTTGGAAACTGGGTTGACATCCACTTCATATGTTCAGGATCCATCGTGTCGTGGGTTGCGCCGATTACTAAAGTGGGAACATTGATATTCTTGAGTTCCTTGGAGCGATCCCAGTTTTCAAGTCTTCCGCTGATACCAAACTCAGATGGACCTTGCATCAGTACATAGACCTGGCTATTGGTATGAGCAAAATTTCGATTGACCGGATCGGGCCATTCGTCTAATCGGCAAAGATGTTTTTTGTAAAAATGCGGCAAAAGCAAACCCATATATCTTGGATCTGAATACTTGCCTTGAGATTCGAGTAGCATGATGGAATCTAAAACGATTGGATCCATTTGTTTCGATAGCACATCAGCAGCGTAACGATCATAAGCGACACAGTCAGACATCATATTGGAGATGATCAGACCTTTGATATGTTGTTGATATTTGAGTGCATAGTCCATCGCCAGGATCCCTCCCCAACTGTGACCAACGAGGTAAAAATTGTTTTCATCCAGTTGTAATGCCTGGCGCACCTGCTCTACTTCTTCTACAAACCTTTCATTAGTCCAGAGTGAGCTATCCATCGGCTGATCAGAATAATGTGATCCTAACTGATCATACAGTATAAACTCGATGCCTTCCCGTGGGAAAAAACTCTCTGCACATTCCCAATATTCGTGGGTAGAGCCTGGTCCTCCATGCAACAATAATACTTTGATGGTAGGATGGTGCCCAATAGTTTTAGTCCATACTTTAAAATCACCTTTTGGAGTATGGATCGGAATCATCCTGATACCTCCTGACTGGACTCCGGGTGTACTGACTTGATGATATTGAGCAAGGGTAAGTACTGTCGGATCTACCGAAGCATTTCTGCAAGCAGCATAAAACACTAAACTAATGACCGATAAAATGAGCGACTTCATAAAAAAATATTTTCCTAAACATAGTTAATTCTAGCCTAAGTATAGAACCTTAGATTAATAATTCAATAAGAGAAATTAAAATAAAGTATATGGAAAATATGCGCTGCTTACCGTGGACTGAATCATCCGAAGATCATCTATTGGCAAATCCGAGAGGAGGTTGACAGGTAAATCATTTTTGTTTTCAATCCTTATTCAGTCATCTGGTAGTTTTATAACCCTTGTTCATTTGTGTGAAGTTTAAATAGCTATTCGAATAGACTTTTTTCGGATATGATCATTTAGGATAAATCGCATGTAATAGTAAATTCTTCAAAGCTTTATATATTTTAATAATTACTATCTTAATATATTTGGAAATTTCTTCCGCCCTTGTCTCCGTTAAATTCAAGTTAAACCAATTCTATTGCAATCATATACTTTGCCCGCTTCGTTGGTACATATGAATTATTACAAGTATTTTGTAGCCTAAATGCATCACAGGAATCTATTATCTCTGGCTTTTTTTTTGATCACTATTGGTTTGTGGGGCCAGAATTATATTGATAGCAACCTGGTGCAATTCAGCGGCATGGTGGTCACTGATCAGAAAAACGAACCCCTGCCAATACCTTATGCCCACGTAGGTGTCGAAAATACGCGTCGAGGTACTTATGCAGATCGCAATGGTTTTTTCTCCCTGGTAGTGCAAAAAGGCGACAAACTGGTTTTTAGTGCTGTAGGGTTTAAATCTGCTCATTATGAAGTTGCTGTAGATCTCAAGGATAATCGGTATTCGGTATTCCAGATCCTTTACAGTGATACACTCACCTTGCCTGAAACGGTGATTTACCCCTGGCCTAGTAGAGAACATTTTAAATTGGAGTTTCTAGCACTCGATGTGTCAGACAAAATGAGGGAGATTGCAGCCAAAAATCTTGCAAACAATGCTATGGCTAACCTCAGAAAATCACTCCCTAGGGATGGAGGTGAAAACTTTAGCAATTACCAACAGCAGGTAGTGCAGAATTATTATTATGCAGGCCAGTATAAACCTATAAACCTCTTTAATGTGGTGGCTTGGAAAAAATTCTTCGATGCCTGGAAAGAAGGGCAATTCAAAAAGAAGAAGAAATCCGACGATGAATAGTCAATGGTGATTGACTAGCCCCAGTAATCTTCTATCGAAACCGCCTAATTCTTTAGGGTGCCAAGCATTTTGTACCCATTATCCTCCTTTTCCTGGGGCATTGCCAAATCAAATGACTATCAGGTTGTACACCTAAATTAACCAATTCTAATCTAAAATTAACTGTAGATATATTATTATATTCTGATTTATTCAATTTTAATACTTAATATTCTGTAAATACAAAATTTAACAAAGAGTTGACAAATTTAATTCTGAAATCTCAAACTTACCAGCTTACATTTGCGTTTTAATCGCAATATGAAATATCTTTATTTACAGGATTTGAGATGGCTTAAAATGTTGGTGTTGATTGCCTCAGTCCTGCTTTTAGTTTACATCCTCACACTAACACAGTAATTACCTACACGTACCAGATTGGATAGAATCGTCAGACAAAGTGCAATGTTGCAACTCAAGCTGGCCCTTCTGATCTATTGCTTGATTTTGAGTGTGGATCCTTTTTTAATATATTTGGAATAAAACAACCAACAATAAAGCTTCCATGCATTCCAAAGCCATTTCTGTCGAAGTTTATCTCCGTGAGTTCCCTGAAAAACGGATCGTTCCAATGACGCAACTTCGCAAATCACTCAAAAAATAAAGCGCTATTCACCAATGATTAAGGCAGATGAATTATGGGTAGGCGACTGGTTGCGTGTGATGGCTTCAGGTCAAAGGGGCCGGTTTGAAAAACAAGATCCAGGCGGAAAAATGGTCCTTAGGATGAAAGATGATCGGCTGATTTCATTTAACTCAGAGGAGCTGGAGATCAGCCAGGACGAAGATATCCCGGAATCTATCGAATATAAAAGGTCCTCTGAAGATGCCTATATTCCGGACTCGGGCGGTATAACAGAATACCTGTTCACAGATACTATAGACTTGCATTACGAATTGCTGCGAAACTTGTTTTCTCATGACCAGGGCAGTATCCTCGATTTTCAAAAAGATATATGTGAAAGATTTTTAGAACATGCTGTAGACAAGGGGCTGCCTCATATTAGAATCATTCATGGTGTAGGCCAGGGAATTTTAAAACAGGAGGTAGAGTATCTGCTAAGCTTGTATCCCGAAGTCACTTTAGTATCTTCCAATCCCAACCTTGCTTCGATCGATGTTTGGCTAAAACAATAATTATAAGGATTGCTAGTATGCGGCCGTGTAAAAACTGAGCGTTGAAGGGCTACCTTAAAATGCTAGGAATGGATAAAACTCTTTTGTAGCTTATCCTTACATTTAAAGCCTTATAACAATCAGATGCAGAAAGATCCATACGAAATAACCGTAGACACCATCAAAGAACCACCTATCCGTTTTTTTGATAAACTTAAATTTTTAGGACCAGGTTTTATACTCTCGGCTTCAATCGTTGGTTCCGGTGAGCTTATAGCTACTACCATATTAGGAGCTAAAGCTGGATTTGCAGCATTTTGGATCATTATACTCAGCTGTTTGATCAAAGTGGCTGTCCAGCTCCAATTTGGCAAACATGCCATTCAAAGTGGTGAAACCACCATGCGTGCTTTTGATAAGATACCTGGTCCCAGGTTTAAGAAAAGCTCCTGGGCGGTATGGACGGTCCTCGGCTTGACATTTCTCAAAATCATTCAGCTTGGAGGCATGGTGGGAAGCACAGCCCTGGTACTCCGGATGCTGTTTAGCGGGGGCTCTACTTTTATGTGGGCAGTGATCGTAGCCCTGATGGCTGCCATCCTTATTTACAAAGACTATTATCCCCTGGTTGAAAAAGGCTCATTGGTCATGATAGCTTGCTTCACCGTGCTGACACTTGGTTCTCTTTATTTGTTGAGCAAAACGCCCTATGCATTTACGGTGAGTGATGTATGGAATGGGATGAAATTCAAATTGCCGCCGGATCTTATCCTGGTCGCTATCGGAGCCTTTGGAATCACCGGTGTCGCTGCTGATGAGACGATAGCGTACAATTATTGGTGCCTGGAGAAAGGTTATGCAGCTTACACCGGACCTAAAACACCAGGAGTAGATGATCCACAGCGAAATGCCAGGGCGCAAGGATGGATCAAAGTCATGACCCTGGATGCCATTTTTGCAATGATTATTTATACCCTGGTGACAGCGGCTTTTTACTTATTAGGAGCTGCCATCCTATTTAAACGAGGAGAAATCCCGGAAGGAAACTTTTTGATAGAAAAGCTCGCCCTGATCTATACAGAGTCCCTGGGGCCCGGCGTGAAAACAGCCTATCTCATCGGAGCATTTTTTGTGTTGTTCAGCAGTGTATTTGCCACTTGTGCTGCCATGACCAGGTTGTACAGCGATGGGACCGGTGTATTGGGATGGTATGATTTTAAAGATGTAGTCAAAAGGAAAAAAGTGGTTGCCTTCCTGGCATTTTTGTTTCCAGCTTTGTGGGTTCTCATGTACAAGACGATCAATCTGCCCGTTTTGATGATTTTATCGGGTGGTGTGGTTGGCTCAGTATTACTCTTGCTGGTTGGATATGCAGCTATTCATTTTAAATATCAGCGCAAGCTTGATCAGGCCGAGAGCAAGATCTATGATTTGTTTTTTTGGTTAAGTATTTTGTCCATCGTATTTGTCGCTATTTATGGATTGTATAGTTTGTTTTAAGGGTATCCAGGCATTGATATTCTTACCTGGTCGAAAGTATTAAAGGCCATACCCCATTGCTTAAAAGTGCAGAGACGACTTCAGCGAACCTGGAATATTTCAGGCATTTTTTTCACACTAAAAAATCAAAAAAAAGGTAACTTTTTATTGATCATTTCAAACATAAGCTGATTTTATCCATTGTTGATACTCTGTCTTAATTCTATCTTTCTCTTTGTCATTTATGATATATTTATCAAATGAAATATACGGTCCTGTTATTAATCTGCTACATTCAAAGTGTCGCTCAAACACAAATTCATCTCTGGCCCAATGGTGCTCCGGGATTTGAAGCCCGGAAGGATGAGCCAGAACAAGCCAAAGATTGGTGGGTAAAAAATATTCACAATCCTTCTATCACGGTGTATCAGCCAGCCACCGGCACGGCCAATGGTACAGCAGTATTGATCTGTCCCGGGGGTGGACATAGGGAGTTGGTGTTTAATCCCGAAGGCAAGGATGCGGCAGCGTATTTTAATAGCATCGGCGTGACTGGTTTTGTATTAAAATATCGACTGGCCAGGGAAGAAAACTCGCCTTATTTATTGGATGTACATCCTCGCCAGGATATCAATAGGGCTATGCGTATGATCAGAAGCAAGGCTGCTGAGTGGCATCTCATGCAAGACAAAATCGGGGTGATGGGATTTTCGGCCGGTGGGGAGGTCGCCGCTATGGTGGCATATTCAGGTGGCAGTATCCTGGGCTCCATGGATTCAATAGATTTGGCAGATAGTAGACCAAATTTTCAGATTTTGATCTATCCGGGGCCATATGGTATTCCTGAGACTGTACCGGATAATGCTCCTGCTACCTTTATGTTAGTCGCCAATGACGATCCTTGCTGTTCTCAGCCGGTGGTGGACCTGCTCAGTAAGTATCGAAAAGCCAAGCGACCCATCGAGGCCCATATCTATGCACAGGGATCTCATGCTTTCAATATGGGTTTACGTAGCAAGCTGCGTACCCTGCACAGCTGGCCGGATCGATTGACTGATTGGATGATCGACAATGGTTGGGTCAAAGAATGAATATTGTTTTTTTAATGAAATCAATTTTATAGTTGTTCGGTTGTTCTAAACAATTTGCCAACCTCCCCCAAAAAAATTAAGACAAATCTTTTTATATTACCTCTCAATAAAAAACCTACAAATAATGGAAAAGAAAATCTTGCTCACCGAAAATGAGATTCCCACGCATTGGTACAATATCGTGGCCAGTATGACCAACAAACCGCTGCCACCGCTGCATCCCGGCACCAAAGAACCGATAGGACCAGAGATGCTCGCCCCCTTATTCCCGATGGAGCTCATCCTGCAAGAAGTATCTGGTGAAAAATATATTGAGATCCCTGATGCAGTACGGGAAGCCTATAAAATCTATCGACCTACGCCAATGTATAGGGCATACGGTCTCGAAGCTTTACTTGACACTCCAGCTCATATCTATTACAAATACGAAGGGGTAAGCCCAAGCGGTTCTCACAAACCCAATACAGCTATCCCCCAAGCCTATTACAATAAACAACAAGGGGTAAAACGGATCGTGACAGAGACCGGCGCTGGACAATGGGGCAGTGCTCTGGCTTTTGCCTGCAATATGTTTGGTATCGAATGCGAAGTTTATATGGTCAAAGTAAGTTATGATCAAAAACCTTATCGAAGGGTCATGATGGAGACTTTTGGGGCTAAAGTCCATGCATCCCCAACAGATCATACAGCGTCGGGCAGGAAGATATTGGCGGGTGACCCCAACTCCCCAGGGAGTCTGGGGATAGCTATATCTGAAGCGATCGAAAGAGCTGCTCCCGATGCTGATACGAAGTATGCCTTGGGCAGCGTGCTTAATCATGTATTGTTGCACCAGACCGTCGTGGGCCAGGAGGCCATGCTTCAAATGGAGAAAGCCGGTGAAATGCCAGATATCATTGTAGCCCCTTTTGGCGGCGGCTCTAATTTTGCCGGATTGACTTTTCCGTTTTTGAGATTAAACCTGGAGGAAGGCAAGTCGATCCGTGCGATCGCCAGTGAACCACTCTCCTGCCCAAAACTAACCCGAGGCGTATTTAGTTATGATTTTGGAGATTCTATAGGTATGACACCATTGTTGCCTATGTATACACTGGGACATGAGTTTGTACCAGCATCCATCCATGCCGGAGGGCTGAGATATCATGGTGCCGGTGTCATCGTCTCCCAACTATTAAGAGACAAGCTTATCGAGGCCAGAGCACATGCACAGCTGGAGTGTTTCGATGCCGGCGTAAAGTTTGCTCGGGCAGAAGGTATCATCCCTGCGCCAGAAGCTACTCATGCAATCGCCACGGTTTTTCAGGAAGCCATTAAAGCGAGAGAAGAAGGAACTAAAAAAACCATTCTATTTAATCTGTGTGGACATGGTCATTTTGACATGCAGGCTTATGCTGATTATTTTGCTGGCAAACTGCAAGATCATGTACTGAGTGAAGCAGAAATTGCAGATTTGACGAGTAAATTGATACCAGCTTAACAGACTTTAAATACTACAAATGATTAAGGAGCTTGTATTTATTATGAGCTCTTTTTTTATATTGAAAAGTATGTTAACCTGGAGATATGACTAATTTTATCTGTGATTATTTTAATTAATGCTTAACAACTCAATGCCCCTTTACCACAGCAAATTAATCTACACAGCATCCAGTGCTGACCCCTTATATGATCATGTGATCTCTACTGAAGAAGATGGAACCATATTGGATATCAGACCATATGCCGACATCGAGCGTGAGGCTGCTGTCCAAATGCTACCGGGTATTATAGTCCCGGGATTTATCAATGCACATTGTCACCTGGAGCTGTCGCATATGCGTGGCATGATCCCTACAGGCACCGGTTTGGTTGAATTTATCAGGCAGGTGGTGACGCGAAGGGGTGCTGAGGCAGCCCATATTGCAGCCCATATAGCAGAAGCAGATAATGAAATGTATCGGCAAGGGATCGTGGCAGTAGGCGATATCAGTAATGTCTCAGACAGCTTCGAGCAAAAAGGTAGGTCAGATCTCCGGTACAATACGTTTGTGGAAGCCTTTGATCTTATGCAACCGGATAATGCAACTGCAGAATTTGAAAAATCCAACCAGATTTTTGAAGCCTTGCATTGTAAAAAGGGTGATTATAAATCTATAGTGCCACACGCTACCTATAGCGTATCTGACCCATTGTTTCGGTTGATTCGAGCGCACCAGGCCCCGGGAGGGACTGCCAGTATTCATCACCAGGAGACGGAAGCTGAAAACCAATTTATTGCCAGCAAATCCGGATCATTAGTGTCTTTTTTTCTAAGTTTCGGATTGAACCTGGACCAATATCATGCTCATGGATTGCTTGCCTCCAGCGTGCCAATCAAGGCCATGTCGGAGACACAACGGACTTTATTAGTACACAATACGATGAGTACTGCAGAAGATATCCAGGCTATCGAGGACTGGAATAAAAATGTCTACTGGGTGACCTGCCCCAATGCCAACCTGTACATTGAAAACAGAATGCCAAAATATCAATATTGGTTAGATACTCCCACCAAAATGTGCATTGGCACTGATAGCCTCGCATCTAATTGGCAACTATCGATCCTCGAAGAGATAAAGACGATTCAAAAATATCAATCCTATGTGCCATTCAATGAATTGATTAAATGGGGTACGATCAATGGGGCTGAGGCTCTTGGCATGGAAGATCGCCTGGGCTCAATCGAAATTGGCAAGAAACCCGGATTAGTACACGTTTATCCCTTTGATGAACATAAATCGATGTTTTTACCAGATAGCAGAGCAACTCGTCTGATCTGATTTAGGATTTATTTGATTGCAGCGCTGCCTCTTACCTGGGTAGAAATCCGAATGGCATCCATAACATCGTAGATGAAAATCTTGCCATCACCTACCTGGCCTGAAGAGGCGTGTTCCATAAAAACATTGATGCATTTTTCAAGATTTTCATCACTGACTACGCATATGATCATGACCCTGGTCTGAAGGATCATGGTTTGCTCCGAACCCCGATAGTGCTCAGCATAACTTTTTTGCAATCCTGTTCCTTTGACTGGAACCACCGTAAGGCAAGGTATATCTGCTTCTTTAAGTCCTATTTGAACAGCTTTTAGCTTGGATGGTCTGATGATGGCTTCTATTTTTTTCATAGAATGACAAATTAAATAAATTATTCAAAAGTAGAATAAGACTCTACACCAAATGAACCTGCATCTATACCAGAAAGTTCTTCTTCGCGTGATACTCTCAACCCGATGGTCTTTTTAAACAAGGTCATGATGGCAAAAGTAATAGCAAATGAAAAGAGCGAAATCACCACCACGCCTAATGCCTGAGTAAGAAAAAATTGGCTTCCTCCTCCAGTGAATAATCCTTTTTCTGTGGCGAATAGCCCTACTGCCAGGGTACCAAACAAGCCGTTGCAGCCATGGACAGCAATCGCTCCTACCGGGTCATCTATACCTTTTCGGTCTATCCATACTACTGCGAGATCGACCAATATCCCGGCAATCAAACCTGTCAGGATCGCGGATAATGGATTGACCAGGTTACATCCTGCTGTGATAGCTACCAGACCTGCCAGGACCCCATTGATGACCATCGTAATGTCTATCTGGCCGTACCTAAAGTAAGTGTAGATCATGGTAGACACCCCACCGGCTGCAGAAGCAAGAAAAGTATTGGCAGCGACATGCGCGATCAGATCCCATTTTCCCACAGCGCCTAAGGTAGAGCCTGGGTTAAATCCAAACCATCCAAACCAAAGTATAAAAGCTCCAACAGCAGCCAAAGGAAGGTTGTGACCAGGTATAGGCGTAGTGGCCAGCACTCCTGATTCCTTGCTATATTTTCCAATCCTGGGTCCTACGACGATGGCTGCTGCGAGTGCAGCAAAGCCGCCAGTAGCATGTACGGCCGCTGAACCTGCAAAGTCATTGAATCCTTTGAGAAATAACCAGCCATGCGGGTTCCATACCCAATTGGAGATCACAGGATAGATGACCGCACAGAAGATGATTACAAATAGAGCATAAGACCAGATTTTCATGCGCTCTGCCACAGCACCTGATACGATGGATATGGCTGCCAAAGCAAAGCCTAATTGTAAAAACCAAAACAGTTTATTGGATACCGTGAGACCAAGGCCTAAATCACCCTCGCTAATCCCAAAACCAAATGCAAACCAACCATTGGACACTCCATATGCTATGCCAAAACCAACGATATAATATGCCAAACCACCAAAACAGATATCCACGATCACCTTCGCGATGATACTCATGGCATTCTTGGCACGAACAAAACCTGCTTCTAATAAAGCAAATCCTCCTTCCATTAAAAATATAAAGGCCGCACAAATAGCTACCCAGACAGTATCAATACTATGTATCAGGTCTGCTTGCTGGGCAGCGACATCGGTGACTTCTTGCATAAAGACTAAGATTTAAGTAGGTTATTTATCGGGGAGTGAAAATAACCTATGTCTTAGAAAAATACTCTCTAACAGACCTGATTCTTTGAAGAAAATTATTTTTAGTTCAAAAAAGGTTAAAAATCAATGCACATATAACCTAAAAAAGACTTTTGGGGCAATTTGAACATTCAGACTTTTACTGACTCAAAGTCACTATTTCTTTGATTTACCGATAGCACCAATACCGGCTTCCCAAAGTTTCTGATTCAAATCAGGTAGGTTTTTATTGGTGATTTCATTGGCCATAGACTGAAGGGTATTCCATTCTGCCGTAAGTACTTTAAGCCTATCCAAGGAGGGTTGATTGACTTTAGGCATATCACTCTCCGTTTGATTGACCATAAAAAGATAGTTGGCTGTAAACTTATTTGGAAAATTTTCGACATCATCATAGGCTTTGGATTTCCTTTGGATCATATCTTCATCCCAGAGTTTCATTTTTTTGATTGTTTCATTGCCTTCTTTTCGTAGGTCGTCATATTTTGAATCTGCAGGCAAGGATTGGAGTACTGACTCCAGGCGTATGCGTTGATCATTCAAATCATTGACCATCTGGTGCATTTTGCTGGCTTCAGTTTCCATTTTAGTCATCAGTTCGTCATACTCCATATAATCCTTTGGGCTGGTTGCATATAACGGATTGGGTAATATCCGGGCAGCTGTGACCATACTTTGATTTCCTTTTTTCAGGGTAAAAGTATATTTGCCGGGAGGTGCTTTGTGACCATCAAAATTGCTTTCGATATAAACGCCAGCCACTCCTTTGATCGTAGGAAAGCGCAAGTTCCACACAAATCTATTAAGTCCTTTTTTCTTGGACAAAGTAGGTTCTTCAGATGGACCGCCCTCCCATTCCGAAAATGTACTATCTCCGACAGAACTGAATGACCTGATTAATTTTCCACTTGCATCGGCGACTTCAAGGGTCAATACTTCTGAGGCTTCCAATTCGGGGAGATTATAATAGAGCACGATACCGGTAGCAGGATTGACTCCTCTTGATTTCTGACTTCCCTTGAACTCTGAAGAAGTGTGATCCAGGTCGCTGGATCCATTGACCAGGTAAGTGTCCTCTGGTTGATATAAGGTCATCGCGTTATCTATAGGTTGGTATTGTCTGATTAAGCCCAAATCGTCTAAAATCCAAAATGAACGACCTGAGGTAGCTGCTATCAAGTCACCCTGATGTACCCGCAGATCGGTGATAGGAGTGACAGGCAGATTGAGGTTGAATGGCATCCAGTTCATGCCCCCATTCATAGAGATGTATATGCCAGTCTCAGTGCCAGCGAATAAAAGATCCCGGCGTTGGTCATCTTCTCTGACTACCCGGGTAAATGCACCGTAAGGGATACCATTATTGATGCTGGTCCAGGTCTTGCCATAATCTTTGGTTTTATACAAGCCGGGTGTATGGTCATTAAACTTGTACCTGGTGGTGGCTATATATGCCGTCGCCGGGTCATGAGGAGACACTTCAATAGAGTTGATCAGGCATTCTTTGAGATCCGGTGGAGTCACATTGAGCCACCGGGCTCCTCCATCGCGGGTCACATAGACCAGGCCGTCATCGCTGCCGGTCCAAATGACTCCTTTTTCAGAGGGTGATTCGATGACATATGCCAGGGTACCATAGTTTTCTGCTCCTACGGCTTCGTTGGTATAAGGACCGCCGCCTTTACCCTGTTTGTCTTTTTCATTCCTGGTGAGGTCTGGAGACGCTTCTGTCCAGGTGACCCCCATATCGGTGGTTTTTAATAATTTTTGAGCCCCATGGTAATAGGTATTGGGTTCGTGCTTAGACCAGATGATCGGAGCATTCCAATTAAAACGGTATAGCATGTCTTTGGCATCCATACCGAGATATTGTATAGGTGCAGCCATGATATTGGTGCTGGCTTTGGCTTTGTTGTCCAATACTTCTATGGTGCCCTGGTAGCTACCCCCCAATACATATCTCGGATCGTCCGGATTAAAAGCTAAAAAGGCACTTTCACCACCTGCTGAAGAAGTCCAGCTTTCTCCGGTGATGCCGCCACTGCCGAGTTCACGATGCGCTATAGATACCGACGAATTATCTTGTTGTCCACCATAGATCCGGTAAGGAAATTGGTTATCGACATTGATGCGGTAAAATTGAGCAGTAGGCATATTGCTCTGCGGGGTCCAGGTTTGACCTTGGTTGAAAGAGATGGCAGCGCCACCATCATTGGAGATCACCATGTTTTTAGGATTTTGTGGATTGATCCAGAGGTTGTGGTAGTCTCCATGAGTACCAGTGATCCTATCCCATGATTTTCCTCCGTCTATAGACTTAAATGCAGAGGCGCTGAGAACATAGATGGTGTTTTCATCCGCAGGATCAGTAAATAATTCAATGTAATACCATGCACGTTGTAAGAGGCGATGGTCGTTGGTGATTCTTTTCCAGCTTTTACCTGCATTGGAAGACATAAATAGCCCTCCTAACTCATTGTCCGAGTCACTTTCGATCAGGGCATACACGCGTTCGGAGTTGGATCGGCAGACGGAGATCGCCATTTTACCCATTTCTTTAGGCAGTCCCTCCGTCATTTTGTCCCAATGCTCCCCTCCGTCGGTACTTTTATACAATCCGCTACCCGGTCCACCACTGATGACTTTCCATGGCAAGCGACCACCTTCCCACATAGCGGTATAGAGGATCCGCGGGTTATTCATATCCATACTCAACTCTACGGCTCCGGTCTTATCATCTACATACAATACTTTGGTCCAGGTAGTCCCGCCATCTGTAGAGCGGTAGATACCCCGCTCCGAGGATTTACTATAGAGTGCTCCCTGTGCAGCGACATAGACTACATTGGGGTCCTTTGGGTGGATAACTATCCGGGAAATATGCTGAGAAAGTTCTAAACCAATATTTTTCCAGGTTTTGCCGGCATCGGTGGATTTGTATACTCCGTCGCCGTGGTGGGTCATTACTCCTCTGACAGGATGCTCGCCCATACCTACATAGACCACATTGGGATCACTTTCGGCTACTGCTACGGCTCCTACTGATCCGGTCTTAAAAAATCCATCGGATATATTGGACCAGGTGAGACCAATATCATCCGTTTTCCAAAGCCCTCCTCCTGTCGTGCCCATATAGTAGGCAGTCACATCCCCCACCACTCCGGAGGCGGCCACAGATCTCCCTCCTCTAAAAGGGCCTATACTGCGCCATTTGACCGGCTTAAAATAGGCGTTGAGATCGTCTGCAGGTTTGGCAGGTGCCGAAGGCACTGCGGAAGCAGTTACGGAAGCAGTCGTTGATTTGGATTTTTTCTGAGACCAGGATGTTGGTAGGATCATCGTGATCAAGAATAGAATTAGAAGAGGTCTTTGTAGCATAAGTAATAAGAATTATTTGCGGGAGAAATATAGGCCAAATAATCCGGATGCGAAAGCCTGGATTACCCACAAGTATCAAGTGGGGTCCTTGTATGTAAGGATTCCAAATAAACAGGTGTTATAAATTGGTCAAACCAGACTATAAACTAACTCAATTAAATTGCTTCAATAAATCTTTAAGTTGTATATCAGTCTCTTTCTCTTTGATCTGCTGAATCCAGGATTTTAATATATTGACTTTTGATTCAAGACTTGATTTTGTAGCACTATCTTTTTCATGGACCATGTCAGTAAGTAAAAGGTCTTTTAATTCGAATAACCCCCGGGTGTACAAAAATTTATTGTTTTTGTCCAGATCTGCTACCGTCGCTTGTTTGAATAAAAAACCAGCTTTATCAAAGATTACATCAGGTGATTGATTGCTGAGCATCATGATATATTTCTCCATCAGGTTTTGGGTCTGAGCGGGATTCTCTATCAGTTTATTTTCTATGAAATCCAGGCTGGAAGGATCATTGTCTGTGGTAATGATGTCAGAGATAGCTTCCTGTATCTGGTCGTTTTTTTCTTTCTGCATGGACATCGCCAGTGATTTTGCTTTTGAAGGATTGACCTGCCCCATAATCTGCATAGCTTGTGAGATCACCGAATACGCACTGTCACTGGCGATGCGCTGATCTGCTATCGTTTCGATCGATTTGTAATCTGCTTCGCCCAATATCCGCAGTGCTGCTGCTCTGACTTGAGAGTGAGGGTCTTCGGAGGTCAGCCTGACCAACTGTTCTACATCGGTTTTGTCGAGTTTGGGTGTATAATCCATTGCCCGCAACCGGATATACCAAAATGGATCTTTAATAGCTTCGCCCCAGACTGTATGATAATCTTTGTCTTCTGTGAGTGCTGACAGTGCATTGAGTTTGAGTTGTAGATTATTGCAGTTTCTCCATTGATATTTATACTGATCGGAGGTGAGTTCAGCTTCATTCCACTCGGTTAGAATCACCCTGTTGGGATCAAGGACTACCAGCTGGGGGTTTGCATCACATGGGATGTCAATTTGTTGTTCGCGTTGATCCATGGTGATCCTGATTCGTTCTTTAGTCCCATCGGCATGGTGAATGTCAAGGTCCATAGGTAGGATGAATGGGTTAGGAAATGTCTTGTCCTGAGTTTGTTTGAGGTCGATGATTATTTTTTTATTGTCGCGATCATAGGACCAGGCGTAAGTAAGGTTAGGGTGACCGTCATCGAGATACCATTGATTAAAAAACCAATTGAGATCTTCTCCGGTGACTTCTTCAAAAGCGAGACGGAGGTGGTGTACTTCGACCGATTTATAAGCATTGCTGACCAGATAATGATGGAGTCCGGCATAAAATGCTTCGTCGCCCAGATAACTGCGCAGCATGTGTAATACCAAGCCCCCTTTGTTATAGCTGTGGGCATCAAACATATTTTCTTTGTCCGTGTATCTAAAATCAATCAGGTTATGAGGCTGGCCAAAAGATACCGACGAAATATAACCGGACAGCTCTTCTTCGCGATGACGATCAGCTTCGTACCGGCCATATTTGTATTCAGACCATAGGTATTCAGCATAGTTGGCAAATCCTTCATTGAGGGTGAGATTGGACCAGGATTCGCAGGTCACATAATCACCAAACCAATGGTGAAACATCTCATGGGCTACGATCTTATCATTAGGATCATCGATGAGTTCACGACGGGTCTTTTCGATAAAGTCTCCAAAAACCACCGCAGTGGTATTTTCCATTGCACCACTGACATATTTTTTGACGATGATCTGGCTAAATTTTTTCCAGGGATATTGTACGCCGAGTTTTTCACTAAAAAAGCTGAGCATCTCCGGGGTATGATTGAAGATATCTTTGGCATACGAGGCATAGGGTTTGTCTACATAATATTCCAGGGGGATATCATTCCATTTATCGGTGACTCTGGCAAAAGGTCCTGCAGCGATCATCACCAGGTAAGGCGCGATGGGTTGGTCCATCACCCAGGTGTCTGTGCGGGTGTGGTCAGTATTTTTACTGGTTTTTGTCATAAGCCCGTTGGACAAGGTCAGCATGCTGTCTGGTACCGTCAAGGTGATGTCGATGGTCATCCGTTCGTTCGGTTTGTCTATGGTAGGCATCCAATGACTGTTGTTTTCTGTTTCACCCTGGCTCCATAATTGAGTAGGCAGCTTAGGATCTGTACTGCGTGGATCGATAAAATAGAGTCCATTGTCATCGGTGATGGCAGCGCTTCCTCTGGTCGTATTCTCAGAGGGTTTGGCAGTATAGTCTATGGATAATAGCAAGGTGTCGGTACGCGTATATTTTTTTCCAAGGTGAATGGTTACCATATTTCCATCATACGTATAATTTAATGTTTTACCGGATGCTGTGATTGAATTAAAATCAAAAGTTTTGGCATCCAACTGCACCGTGTCAGTGGTATAAAACAAAGGCACCAGTTTCAGGGTGGCCAAGCCGATTACATGTTCCTTTTCCCAGTCAAATTTCAATTGGAGTGAAGTATGAATTAAGTCCCATCGGCGGGTATAAGCAGACCTGTAAGGCATGACAGGTTCGTTGGTGATCATGGTCTCCTCTTCCTCCTCGGGAGTGACTACCAGTGGATCGAGCTGCCTGTATTCGATGTCACCCACACCAGCAGTATCGCCTTCTTCAGGCCGAACTACAGACTTAGAGGCCAATTTACTTCCGGTACATGCACCAAACAGTATAACCGAAAAAATGACCAGCGATAAATATTTCATATTGATAGATAAAAAATTTTAGAAAATTATTATTTCATTGAGCCTCGGCTTGGTTAGTGTCGACCAGATATCTCGATGCGATAGCTGCTGTAAAAATCAGCCCGGTCAGTACGATGGGTGGTAGAAAAGTAAAGAACAACATTACTAAAAACAAGGCGCCAAAGACGATGATTTCTATTTTTAAAAGCCCTTTCCAAAGATGGGCACTTAAATCATTTTTTAGAAAATAAAGATTGACCCAACCTCCAAGGATACAGATCAGCGTAAAGCATGCACTCAGTCCTCTGAACAAATCGTACATGCTGCGATTAAATCCCATACCCAGGTCTTGCTTATAATTGGTAAATAAATCGATCAATTGTTTTTCGGTCTCGTTGGCTGAGACTGGAGAGGTAAAAAAGCTAAGGGAGTGAAAAAAAGCAGTTAAAAATTGCAAAGTAAGGAGTGAGAATATTGCTTTTCTAAACATAGTAGAATGACCCTAAAGGGACACAAATGTACCAACTATTGAGGACAGCTCGACAGATATTCTGCAGGCACTCCTGAGCTCATTGAAATATATTTTGACTTCTTTTTATGATTTGTTGAGTGCCACTGGATGGTAGTTGCCCACTTTGGTCAGATCCAGGATTACTTTTTCGGATTTGGGATCCTGGTAATAGGGTTTCTCAAATTTTCCTCCCCAGACCATATCCTGGCTGAGATAACTTTTGCGTGAATAAATCGTTTGGGAAAAAGTGTCATCATAAGCTTTGATCAAGACAAATATCTGTACACTTTCATTGAAACAATCCTCTTGAGACAATGCATACAATGGGCTGGTCTGGTCGATGATATGGACCACTACCCAATTGGTGGCAAACAAGGTGATTTTCGGTACATCCAATTTGAGATTGGTAAAGTGCCTTTTAGGCCCTGTGCTTGTTTTCTCCTCCCAACTAAGATTGACAGTCGCTTCTACCTCCATCAGGCTGGTATGGTACACATTGGCCAACATAAACATTAGCGCATTTTTGTCTTCAAGCGGGGATATGAGGATCTTTTCACTGTATTTTAGTTTAGTATGGGGCTTTGAAAATCTGCTGTACAAAGTACCCGTAGCTAACGCAAACAACATCAATCCAACAAAAGCTTCTAAAGCCGATACAGTGCTCGCCAGGAAGCCGACTGGATGCATGCCTCCGTAGCCAACAGTGGTGATTGTCTGAGCAGAAAAGAAAAAACTTTGTACCCATTGATCCCAACCTGAGGTAGTCGTCATGCCCGCTATTTGTTCTGTACCGATCAAACAATAAATGATGGCAAAGAAAATATTGGCCACGAAATACAGACAGGAAATGGCTAAGAAATAGACTGGCCAGGATATATTGGTGATCCAGTGATATACGTTAAAATGGTGCCACCAATGGGTACTGATTTTTTTAACATTAAATGTGCCGTCTGACAAAACAAACTTCGTTTGACCGGTGACACTTTGATCCAGGCCAAATTCTGAATCTTTTCTGGATGAAAAAAATCGCAATGGATTGAGCTTTGCCATATTGGGATGAGTATAACAGGTTTTGTCAGGAATTGTTTAACGGACCCGGGTTTAAAAGTCTTTCGATAATGTGCTGGTCTGGGTAGAAAGGTTTAACAGCATTTAATCCCAAAATGTTGATCGCAACAGTGACTTTGTCTTCTCTAGACATTTTGTTTTCGGGTATGGCATTATCCGTAGTATCAATCAAACATTGCTCGGGGATCAAGCCTATCAATTCGCTACCCACTGTATCTGCTCCATATTCTTTGGCGATAGAAGTACACATATTAAATACCTGATGCAAAGGAGTCTGACCTATGTCTACCAGGTTAGTGGACACCTGGGCACAGTGATATTCCGGCATATACCAACCGATGGCCCTGACAGCGGCCAATCCACCATTTTTTTCGCGCAAGCGGGAAGCAATCTTTTTTGCTATACTGACTTCTTTGGTGTTGAGATTGATATTATAGGCTATGAGTATTTTTCTGGCACCGATGATTAAAGCGCCTGATCTTTCATTCATGGTCGAAGGTCCAAAATCAGGTTGACCTGTAGGCGTGGTCAATTTTTGAGCCAACCCTTCGTATTCACCAGAGCGAAGATCACCAAGATTTTTTCTATCAGCGCTCTTAGCTGATTCATTATAGAGATAGACAGGGAGTAAAAGTTCAGAGCCGACTCTTTGAGCCACCTCCAGCACACAATCTATGGCTTCCTGCATGGTGGTGTTGACGAGTGGCACGAATGGGAATACATCTACTGCGCCTATGCGTGGATGCGCTCCCTGGTGCGTGCGCATGTCGATCAATTGAGTCGCAGTCAGGATACTACGGTAGGCTGCTTCCTTGCATGCTTCGGGATAACCTACAAAGGTGATCACTGTCCGATGAGCATCCTGGCCCATATCTATGTGGAGGATTTTGACCCCTGGTACGGACTCGATGCTCTGGGCTATGGCATCGATGGTGGATTTGTCCCGACCTTCGCTAAAATTAGGTACACATTCTATGAGTTTGTCTTGTAGCATAGTCAGCTTTTTTTAATTCAGCAACTCAAGGATACTGTCAAGGTTCGTTTTATCAATTGGTCACCTTGATCACCCAGGCATGATCACAGGATGATTGAGCGGAAGGTGGAACCGTAATATTGACTGCCTGGTCATTCTGCTTCCAGCTTAATGTTGAATTGCTCCCAAGCATCCGGATGGAGGTGTTTTTTGAAAATCTTATTTTAGTCAGGCTTATTGGGTCTTTTGGGAAATCAAGGAGGAAAATATAAGTTGTTTTGCCATCCTTGGATTTTGTGTATCGGATCCGGTCACCTTCTCCAAACACGGTATACATCCTGGTATTGTAGATGGCCTCTCCATTGATTTTCATCCAGGCCCCGATTTCTTTTAACCGGCTGTAAGCAATATCGTCAAACTCACCTTCCGGGCTCGGGCCTATATTTAAAAGATAGTTTCCGCCTTTGCTGACGATGTCCACCAATTTTTCGATGATCTCGTTGGTCGGTTTATACACATCATTGGGTACATAACTCCAGCTGCCCGCCATAGTCATACAAGTCTCCCACGGATAGGGTAGTCCCTCGTCCGGGATGTGTTGCTCCGGGGTAAGATAATTTTGTTGTTCTCCGGGCACAGCTCTGTCCACGACGATGAGCTTGGGTTGTTTGGCTCTAACTTCTTTAACCAGTCGAGGCATATCTATATCCTGGTTTTGAGGATTGCGAGCCCACCTCACCCCATCATACACCTCCGTTAAATAATTCTGAACTTCTTCGTCGGTGGGTTTGCGTACCCAACCACCGTCCAGCCAGAGGATATCTACTTTTCCATAATCACTGACCAGTTCATCAATCTGATTGTGCGTAAAATCGATAAATTTTTGCCATTGTTCAGGATGTTTGGGAATGTAATAGTTGGCGTTTCTATCCACGGGAGGAAATTTTTTCCACCAATAATAATCTGAATGCCAGTCTGGTTTGGAGAAATAAGCGCCTATCCAAAAATCTTGTTGACGGAAGGCATTGAATATTTCTTTCGTGACATTGCTGCGCGGGTTGGATGAAAACGGTGTACCCTTATCCGTGATTTTGTAATCCGTGTATTTAGTGTCAAACATACTAAAGCCGTCATGGTGTTTCGTGGTAAACACCATATACTTCATACCGGCATCTTTGGCAGCCGCGGCCCATTTTTCTGGATTGAATTGGGTCGGGTTAAAACTAGTCTTTAGGTTTTCGTAGGCTTTTACATATTCAAAATAATTGTCAGAGGCGATGCCTTTTTTTCTGGCTCCAGTCGCCCATCCCAGGTCCTCTGGGCAAATGCTCCAGCTTTCCACTACGCCCCACTGGCTATATGGCCCCCAATGCATCAGCAACCCAAATTTTAAATCTTTCCATTCTTCCAGGCGGTGCTGAATGGCTGTGTCAGGATCAGGGAAGTATTCATTGTGCTGAGCCATTATACCATAGCTCGAGCAGAAAAAAAGACAGAATAATAATTTTTTGGCAATAGAAATATTCATATAACAAAAATAGTTAATATGAATGGATTGGTGATTTTTAAATTAATAACATGGTATGGGTGACCCAATTTGCAGGATGGTCAAGCCACCTTAATCATTGTTTTTGTATAACCCGGTATAGTCGCTGCCCTGGTAAGCACCCCATTTAATTTTTTTCTTCACCGGCACGGTCGTCACGATACGATGTATCTGCATCCCATCAAAAGTATAGGTATGTCTTAGATTGGTCCCATGTATATATAAGATGTCCAGGAAACCATCATGGTCCAGGTCACCTACCCAGGGAGTAGAGGACACATTATTACCTTCGTAGGTATCACCGATTTGCAGGACTTCATTGGTTTTAAAATCGATGAGGGCCAGAATGTTATAAAAATATTTGTGGATATCGTTTTTGATCTCTTGTATATTGACACTCATCAGTACCTCATCGCGACCGTCACCATCCCAGTCGACAGCCACCGCCGAACTGTTTTGGTAAAACCCCAGAGAATCTATAAATTGAATTTTGCCTGTTTTGCCATCAGCCATAAACTGAGTACTCCAGTCCAGTTTGGGCCAGCTGCCCATCGCATAGGAGGCGAAAAAATCCGGAATAGTATCTTCATTAAATAGACCGACGGTGATAGAACTGTAAGTCTCTGTCTCCGGCCGTTTGATCTCCCAAAGTTTTTGATAGGTGACCCCATCATAGGCAAGCATGCGACCATTGACTGAATTGACAAATAGGTCCAGCACCCCATCCCCATTGACATCAGCCCGTGCTGCAGGGCCGATATAACCCCTATCTACGGTGCTATCCAATATCCTCGCTTTGGACAGGTCACCAGCTCTTAGTTGGGATAATAATCCTAGATACAAATGGCCTCCTAATGTCTCGCCCCCACTACCAAACAAAATCTCATAGTCCATATGATCGGGTGTTGGATTGACCGTGACAGACATATAGATCTCTTTGCGGTCAGGCATGGTCGCCAAATGCAGGATAGCCCCGGTAGCAGCGCTCATGATCAGGAGATACCCCGGCCTTCGATTGGGATCGTAGGCAGCGACCTTGACATCCCCACCATTAGAAACCACGATATCCTGCAGACCGTCTCCGTCTTCATCAGGGATCCACTGCGGATTGTAGAAATTGTAGAAATCATGTTTTCTGTTGTCGCGGCTCTTAGGATTAAATCGCCAGAGGACTTTACCCGATATACCACTGATCATGATCAATTCACTGGATCTTCCACAGATCAAGGCATCAGGATGCCCATCCTTATCAATATCCTGGAAGATAGCTGATCCAAAAATTTGATCAGTCGCAGCTACATGCCAAAGCAACTTGCCTGTCTTACCATCCAGGGCTATTACAGCAGAGTCACAGGCTTCAAACTCCAGCCTTCCTGCCCCCATGATGATGTCATCCGTACCGTCTCCGTTGAGATCCGCCACGCGACAAGAGGAAAAAGAGCCCAGGCCAGGTAGCGTGGTCGTCCAATTGGTTTGCCCAGACGCTTGAGAAAGGAGCCCGATAAAGGACAATAAAATAGTATATCTAAGTGCCATGAATCAGGTGCGAAGATAAGGGGATAGGTTAAAATGCAAGGGGAAAGATATTGGGGCGATTAGACAAAGTCAATAATTATATTCAGGTTTAAGGGGTGGGTTTTGTAGAAAACTATCCAATTAAAAAGTTGTCTCATTCGATCGTCTATTTTCAACGATTATTCCCAAATTGATTATATTTGCGCCTCTTTAGTGGGGCCCATAGCTCAGTTGGTTAGAGCAAATGACTCATAATCATTAGGCCCAAGGTTCAAGTCCTTGTGGGCCCACTTTTTTAACATCTCTTTTTATTATTGCGCAAAGTGGCTGAGTGGGTTAGAGAAAATGTCTCTCCCACTCTAAGGGCGATATCCCACAATTTTGCGGTAGCCTAAAGTTCAAGTCCCAACGCCCACCTTTTCACCTCCAACGTTCATCCATGGCTTTATCTCGTCGAGGATATAAGTCATTAGCAGTACTTTTAACAAGAAGTATCAACCAAACTATAAACATGAATAAAATAATATACCTTCTCATCATAATTGCCGTTGCAGGTTGTAATTCTAATATAAAACAACAGCCCACAGCATCCAATCCATCTCTGGCTACCCTGCTGGAAGAATACTATAATGAAAGAATGCAATTGTTGCCCCTCGAGGCGACTGCTAATGGGGATGACCGTTACAACGACCTGCTTCCTGCCGACTTTACCGATAGTTATCGAGCCAAATTGAAAGATTTTTTTACCCGCTACAAAAATGCCATCGGCAAATTTGATCCTGTTACTTTAAATGATAATGATACGAAGAGCTACCAGCTATTTACCTATGAAATGGACATGGGGCTGGCAGGACTGGAAGTAAATTTTTTGGGAAGTCCTGATAAATCGGACAATTCTTATATGCCATTTGATCAGTTTAATGGCGTACCGCTTTTGCTGGGTCAGATGGGTTCCGGGTCGGGCAATCAACCTTTTAAAACTGTGAAGGATTATGATAACTGGTTACTGAGAGCAGGTGCTTTTTCGGCCTGGGCTGATAGTGCCATAGTTTATTTTAAAAAAGGAATTACCCGAAATGAAGTACTACCGAGGGCCGTTGTACTAAAAATGATTCCGCAAATGCAAGACCTGGTGACCACCGATGCCACCAAAAGTTTGTTTTATGGCCCGGTGACTTTGATGCCAGCCACATTTGGTGAAGCAGATAAAAAAAGATTGACTGCCGCGTATATGGAAATGATCAACCATACGATAGTACCTTCTTATAAAAAGCTTGGTGATTTTTTACAAAATGAATACCTGGCTAAAGCAAGAAGTACCACGGGTATCAATGCGTTGCCCGGTGGAGATAAATTATACACTTACCTGGTAAAGTTCTGGACTACCACCAACAAAACGCCTGAAGAAATATATCAAACCGGACTGTCAGAAGTAAAGCGCATCAAAACCGCCATGGAGGAAACAAAGGCTCAGGTGCATTTTGAAGGCAGTCTTGATTCCTTTTTTACTTTTATGAAAGAGGATAAACAATTCATGCCCTATAAAACTGCCGAAGAAGTGCTGGCAGCTACAAGGGATATTGAGACAAGGATCGAACCCAATCTTAAAAAAATGTTTACCCTTACCCCAAAAACAAAATTCGAAATCAGGCAAACAGAAGCATTTCGCGCAGCCAGTGCCAGTGCCGAATATTATCCTGGCCTGCCCGATGGTACCCGACCGGGTATTTATTATATCCCCATTGTAGATGCCACCAAATTCAATGTCACGGCCGGCATGGAAAGCACTTTCCTGCATGAAGCTTTGCCAGGCCATCATTACCAGACCAGTATTCAGATTGAAAACACGGACCTGCCATCTTTTCGCCGTTTTATTTGGTATGGCGCCTATGGAGAAGGCTATGCTTTGTATTGTGAAAGTTTGGGTAAAGAACTCGGATTGTACACCGACCCGTATCAGTATATGGGAGCATTGGGTGATGAGATGCATCGGGCCATTAGGTTGGTAGTGGATGTGGCCATGCACACCGGTAAAATGACCAGAGAACAAGCCATCGCATACTCGATGGAAAATGAAGCCATCAGTGAAGAAGGAGCCATCGCAGAGATCGAACGATATATGGTTTATCCCGGGCAGGCATTGAGTTATAAAACCGGTGCTTTAAAGATTTGGGAGCTTAGAAATAAATACAGCCGCTTGTTAGGTGATAAATTCAGTCTTGCTGCATTTCATACTGAATATTTAAAAGATGGGTGTATGCCTTTGGAAATACTGGAAAAATCAATGGATGAATGGGCAAAGAAACAATGATGCCCGATAAATTGAGATAAAAAATTTCAATTTATTGTCTCCCCACTTCACTTAGATCATATTCAACATCTTCTGCGTCGCCTTGATCGCTGATACCGTCTGATCACTATCCAATCCGTGGGTCTTAAACTCGCGACCATTGGTGATCTTCCAGGTGATGATGGTCTCGCAGAGTGCGTCTGATTTGCCTCCGGGAGGGATATGCACATTATAATCGGATAGCGTAGGTAGCTCTTTTGCTTTGAGACCATAAACCTTTTTGAGTGCATTCATGAAGGCATCATACTGACCATCACCAAAAGCTTGCTCTTCGTAGGATTCACCTTCGATGCAGATTTTGAGCGAAACGCACGGTTTTAGATCTTTGGCATGAGTGAGTACGTAGTTGCTGATATTGACTTTTTCTTCGGTTTCATCCGAGTCGAGGATATCAGAGATGATGTAGGGTAGATCTGCCTGTGTGACGGTCTCCTTACGATCGCCCAGCTCTATGATTCGTTGGGTGACTTTTTTAAGATCTTCTTCGGGAAGGGTGATACCAAGTTCTTTGAGATTGTTTTCGATATTGGCTTTACCGCTCATTTTGCCCAGGGCATACATCCTCTGTCTGCCAAACCGCTCCGGCAGCAAAGCATTAAAATAAAGTCCATTTTTTTTGTCCCCATCTGCATGGATACCTGCTGTCTGGGTGAATACATTTTCCCCTACGATGGGTTTATTTGCCGGGACCCTGAATCCGGTAAAGGTCTCTACCAATTTGCTCACTGAATACAGAGACATCTCATCGACGGAAGTCTCCACTTCAGGCATATAATCATTCAATACTGCTACTACACTCGCCAGGGAGGCGTTGCCTGCGCGCTCTCCCATGCCGTTGACCGTCAGATGCAGGCCATGAATGCCGGCTTTGACAGCTTCGAGTGCATTGGCGGTACCGAGATCATAATCATTGTGCCCATGAAAATCAAAATGAATACCCGGATAACTATGGATCAAGAGAGATACAAATTCAAAGGTTTCCTGAGGTATGAGTACCCCCAGGGTATCGGGCAATAAGATTCGCTGGATGGGTTGATTTTTTAAAAACTCGACGAACCTGAGCACATAATCCCGAGAATGACGCATACCATTACTCCAGTCTTCCAGGTAGATATTGCTTTTTAAACCCAATTTTGCTGCTTTGTCCAGGACCTCAGCGATCTCACCAAAATGTTGGGCTTCTGATTTATGGAGTTGGTGGGTCAGGTGATTTAAAGAGCCTTTAGTGAGAAGATTCATCACCTTGGCGCCAGCCTTCTCCATCCATTGGATCGAAGCAATCCCATCGACGAAGGTGAGTACTTCTATCCTGTCAAGGTAATCATGCTCTGATGCCCAATAGGTGACTTTTTTGACTGCTTCCATTTCTCCCTGTGACACCCTGGCGGAGGCTATTTCGATGCGATCTACATTTACCTCCGTTAAAAGTACCTGGGCAATCGTTAGTTTTTCGATTGCAGAAAAAGAGACTCCACTGGTCTGCTCACCATCTCTAAGGGTGGTGTCCATGATCTCGATATGTCGTCTGGTCACAGTCATTATATTGTCAGGCCATTTGAGTCGTGGCAAAAGCCTTGATATCTTCTTTCATAGCCTGGAGATAATCTATATCATCATAACCATGAGTCATATTATGTTTTTTATAGGTGTTGATGGTGAAACTTTCTTGTTCGCCAGTCGAGAGGATGGTCACCATCTGAGCTGGAAGGTCGATCACAAATTCATTGTTTGGATTTTCCTCAATGCTTTTAAATATTTTGTCCAGAAAGTCTTCACTCACGGTCACTGGCAACAGGCCAATATTCATGGAGTTACCCTTAAAGATATCTGCAAAAAAACTGGAGATCACCGCCCTGAATCCATAGTCGTAGATGGCCCAGGCGGCATGCTCCCGGCTACTGCCACTGCCAAAATTTTTACCACCAATCAGGATTTTTCCTCTATAAGTCGGGTTATTCAGGACGAAGTCTGATTTTGGGCTATTATCGGGGTTGTATCTCCAGTCCCTAAACAGATTATCGCCAAATCCCTTGCGCTCGGTTGCTTTAAGAAATCTAGCAGGGATGATCTGATCTGTATCTACATTTTCTATCGGCATAGGAACCGCCGTGCTGCGCAATACTGTAAATTTATCGTAAGCCATTTCTATTATAATTCTTGAAAGTTGAATATTAATTGTCGCTCATTAAAGTCCTCGGATCAGTCACTACGCCGGTCACAGCTGCTGCTGCGGCTACCAGTGGACTAGCCAGCATCGTCCTGGCACCTGGTCCCTGGCGACCTTCAAAATTGCGGTTGCTGGTACTGACGGCATATTTGCCTGCAGGGATCTTATCATCGTTCATCGCCAGGCAAGCAGAGCAACCAGGTTGTCTAAGACTGAATCCTGCTTCGTGCAGGATGTCGAGGATGCCTTCGTCTTTGATTTGTTGTTCGACGATATGGGATCCGGGTACTACCCAGGCGGTTACATGATCAGCTTTTTTCCTTCCCTTGATGATGGAAGCAAAGGCTCTGAAATCTTCTATCCGACCATTGGTGCAGCTACCTATAAACACGTAATCGACTTTTTTGCCAATCATGTTATCACCTTCATGAAAATCCATATAAGCCAGTGATTTGTCATAAGATGCTTTTGATCCATCCATCGAGGATGCCAGCGGTACTCCTTGTGAAATACCTACACCCATACCTGGATTGGTACCATAAGTGATCATTGGTTCTATATCAGCTGCATCAAAATGATACTCTTTGTCAAACACAGCGTCATCATCTGTTTTTAAGGTCTTCCAATAGGTGACTGCTTTGTCCCAATCAGCGCCTTTGGGCGATTTTTCCCTTCCCCGGAGATAATTAAAGGTAGTCTCATCCGGTGCGATCATGCCACCACGCGCACCCATCTCAATACTCATATTACACACAGTCATGCGACCCTCCATAGACATATCTTCGAATACATTGCCGGCATATTCTACAAAGTATCCTGTAGCACCACTGGCAGTAGTCCTGGAGATAATATAAAGGATCACATCCTTGGGCATCACTCCTTTGGAGAGCTTACCATTGACGAGGATACGCATTTTTTTAGCTTTTGGCTGCATGATGCATTGTGAAGAAAGCACCATCTCTACTTCTGAAGTCCCGATACCAAAGGCGATGGCTCCAAAAGCACCGTGGGTCGAGGTATGGGAATCGCCACATACAATCGTCATACCCGGCTGAGTGATGCCGTTTTCTGGTCCGATGACATGGACTATACCGTTTTTGGGATTGTTGAGCCCCCAATGAGTAATACCATATTTTGTCGTATTGGTCTCCAGCGCGAGCAACTGATTGGCAGAGAGTGGGTCCTGGACAGGAAGGTGCTGGTTGATCGTGGGTGTATTATGATCAGCAGTGGCAAATGTTCGCTGGGGATACAAGACCTTGAGGCCCCTTTGCTCCAGGCTGAGAAAAGCTACCGGGCTGGTGACTTCGTGAATAAAATGACGATCGATAAACAGGATATCGGGTCCATCCTCGATCTTGCGGACTACGTGAGAGTCCCATACTTTGTCAAAAAGAGTACTCATAAAAAGGATATGGGTTTAAATTGCTTTACAGTACAAAAATGATGAATAAAGCCAATACTATATCCTCAAATACTGGGGAAACTACGGTATGTAACTTCAGCTCTTATAGTTGATTAAAAATGGCATGTGTAATGTTTTTTATATCAATGTATTAAGTTCACTTTCGATAATAATTTTGATTTTTTAAAATATTAGCTGGTGTCATATGGGAAGTCTCGTAGTCATGGTCAAAAAGCAAATGAAGTATAAAAAAATTTATTTTTGTTAAAAAAACTATTGTTAGATATGGCCTACTCAACCAAAATACTCCCTCACTACACATTCGACGATTGGAAGCTTTGGGAAGGTAATTGGGAACTGCACGAAGGTCATCCTATTGCAATGAGTCCACATGCAGTCCCCAGGCATCAAGAAGTGGCAGCTTCGCTCATGGCTGAGTTTCATACAGCACTTAAAGCATGCAAAACATGTACAGTATATGATACCCTGGATTATAAAATAAGTGAGGGCAGTGGCTCCGGATGTACTGATAGTATGTCAGACAATTAATAAAAAATATCTTGATTTCCCTCCAACCTTAGTGATTGAAATACTTTCTCCCAGCACTGCACTTCGCGATGGGCACTCTAAATTTGAGATCTATGAAAATCAAGGCATAAAATATTACCTAATCATAGATGCTGTAAATAACGAAGCGGAGAACTATGAACTAAAAGATCATCGATATATGAGGGTCGATGGTCCTGATTGTATCTACTTGTTTGAATTCGATCCTGAAGGTAGGAAAGCCCGCATCAATTTTAATGAAATTTGGTAAAGCCTCAGATCTGGGAGCCGTAAATGTTTTTAAATAAACTCTTTAAGCGCTCACGAACCCGGCCAATCTGTCAAAAGTAGAACCCCATCCGTTGTAGAATCCCATTTTCTCCTGCTGGCGGCAATATTCTTCAGTAGGATGTACTACATTAAAGGTAAAATGTGTTTGATCTGCATCTTCTTCAAAAAGTGCCTGGATCTCTACGCCTTCGGTCATGGGTTTGAAGTCAGCTGACGAAATTATTTTTTTAAACTCTTCTATTTCAGAATAGATGCCTTCGGTGATGAATTCCATTCCATTAGGCATATCCATGGTATACTTCCATTTACCGCCGACTTTAAAATCGTGTTCTACGACTTTGACCACCATACCCTTTGGGCCCCACCATTGTGCGATATGATCCGGTTCTGTCCAGGCACGCCACACAATACTTACCGGTGCATCAAATGTCCTTTTTAAGGATAAGGTTCGATTACTTGCTTCATTCATTTCACTCATTTTTTTTAGTTTGATTTTTTAATTTGTTTAAATAGTTTTCAAAGGAATCCAGTTTGTCTTCCCATATTTTTTGGTACGGTTCCATCCAGACGAATGCTGGTACCAGGCTTTTAGATTGGATCGCATAGATTTGTTCTCTTCCTTCTTTAGTGATATTGACGATCCCGCATTCTTTGAGGATTTTTAGATGTTTGGAGATGGCAGGGCGGCTGATGTCAAAATGTTGAGCTACCTCATTGACTGTAAGCGTCTCCTTAGAAAGTAAGTCAATGATATCCCTTCTTACAGGGTCGGCTATAGCTTGAAAAACATCTCTCCTCATTGAATAGGTAACTGATCGGTTACAAATATATAGGTAATCGATCGGTTACGCAAATAAATTTTTCGTGTGGTGGATAGCAGGTGGCGCCTTTCGGGCCGCCTCCTGCTTTGTGGGTTTGTAGCAGGCGGCACCTTCCGAGGTTTGTAGCAGGCGGCGCCTTTCAGGCCGCCTCCTGCTTTGTGGGTTTGTAGCAGGTGGCGCCTTCCAGGCCTCCTCCTGCTTTGTGCGTTTATAAAGGCAATCTCCTTGTGCATCGAAGTTTAATCCTAATTTTACACCAGTGAAACTTAAGCCATTATTAGCCTATACTTCGAGGGGACTATACTGTGCGATCGCAGATGTCTATATCGATCCACACAAACCTGTATCCAAAGCCATCATTACACACGGACATAGCGATCATGCTACGCCGGGTCACCGCTACTACTTGTGTACTCCTATGACAGGAGCTATCATCAAGTTTAGACTAGGCGGTTTTATCCAGACCCAGATCTTGCCGTTTGGAGAAACACTTTCTATCAACCAGGTACAGTTTAGTTTTCATCCGGCCGGACATATACCCGGATCAGCACAGGTGAAGGTAGAATACAAAGGAGAGGTATGGGTAGTGACCGGTGATTACAAAACAGAGATCGATCCGGTGAGCGGTACTTATGAATCTATCCCCTGTCATACCCTGATTACCGAGACTACTTTTGCCCTACCGATCTATCAGTGGAGGCCCCAGGAATTCATCTTCCGGGATATATTGGCATGGCATGCGAAAAATAAAAGCGAGGGCAAGACAACGGTACTGCTGGCATATGCCCTGGGAAAATCACAACGCCTGATAGCAAGTATTCCACCTGAGATACCGGTGTACACCCATGGTTCCATAGAGAGTACCAATGAGGTCTTGAGATCATCAGGTCTTCCATTAAGACCCACCATCAAAGTATCTTCCAAAATCAGTAAAAAAGAAATCCAAAAAGGAATCACCATCGCCCCGGGATCTGTATTGAATTCTCCCTGGATCCGGAGTCTGCAACAACCTGTGACTGCCAATATATCAGGATGGATGACGCTTAGAGGCAATATTAAAAGACAGACAGCAGATCAGGGATTTGCTTTGTCAGATCATGTGGATTGGACTGCTCTCAATCAAGTGGTGGAATCAAGTGGAGCAGAAAATATAGGATTGACTCACGGCTATACTGTGGAGTATGCACAATGGCTCCAATCACGAGGAAAAAATACTTTTATCCTTCCGGAAACGAATGCACTGAATCCTGCCAACCTGGAGGCCTCACTTTCTGAAGAAGACTAATAATCGGATGCAAAAATTTATTACACTTTACAAAAATTTAAATTCTACGGAGGACGAACTTTCCAGAACAACCATAGTGCAAGGTTATCTGTCAGAATTGTCGGATGTAGAAAAAAAACCTGCTATTTCTTTATTGCTTAACCAAAAAAAATATACCCTTTTATCCACATCCTACCTGGTGCATCTGGCCGAAGAATATAAAAACTACCCCCTGTGGTTATTAAAAAGGTGTAATGAGTCAGTAAAAGATTGGTCAGAAACTATCAGCCTGATTGTAATGAAGCCGGATCTGCCTGCTCCCCAAGATATTACGCTACATGATTGGCTGGATCATATCCACTCCCTGGCTCTAAAAAAAGGCAGTGCAGACGAAGACATCAGGCGATATATCTTTGATCAATGGCAGACGCTCGATACGGATACTCTTTATGTTTTTCACAAACTCATCACCGGAAGCTGGAAAGCACTGTTTTCTCCTTTGGACTTATCAAAGGTTTTAGCGGCTGCTTATAAAACAGATATAGCCTTGATCGGCATGAGGATCAATGATTATTTATATGGAGCGTATGGTTTTGATGCATTGATCGATCCTGTCTGGACGGAGGCTGAAGATGCAGTCAGACCTTATGCTTTTACCAAACCTTTACTCCTGGATCAGCCACTCGATAGTCTCGGCCACCCTGCTCAGTGGATTGTCGAGCCTTTTATCCATGGCCTGAAGGTCCAGATTCATAAACGAACAGATAAAATCATGATATGGGCTGAAGACCAGTATTGGCTCCATACCATAGATAAAAGTTTGAAAAAAACTCTGGACGCACTACCCGGCCATTGTATCCTCGAAGCTATCATCGTCTCTTCCGATCCACCAGGAAAGAAAGTAGAAAAAGAGGTGAATATGGATAATCTCATAGGTACGGATATCATCCTCTGGGATAGTCTTCCTCAAGACACGATCGGAGATCTCCTCACCAGAAAATCAAAATTAACTCAATGGGCAGAAGAGCAGGAGCAATCATGGCCAGCTACTATTCCCCATCAGACTTTCCTGTCCTGGGACCTGGTAAAAAATGTGCCGCTCTCCGCCGGTCATGTAGCAAAACATGGCTTGCATAGCCTCAACAGCCCGCTATGGTATCGACTGAAACCGCCACCGGTAGTGATCCTAACAGCGCTGATGTATGCAGAGCTGCCCAACCAGACCATGGAAGCAGATTTTGAACTTACCCTTGGCCTCAAAGACCCGGACGACACCCTGGTGCCGGTAGTGAAGCTATCCTCTTCAAGCTTGTCTGACTCTAAAAAAACCAGTCTCTATTACTGGATTCAAAACAATACGGTCAAAAGATTCGGGCCGGTGAGATTGTTACGCCAGGGCCAGGTATTTAAAATATCCTTCGAGCGCGTTGAAATCAATAAGAAGGTAAAAGCAGGACTAAAACTAGTGCATGTAGAGATCCTGGATATTTATCAAACTGCAGATCTGGAAAAGGTGGATAGTATGGATGTTTTTGAGAGAAACTAAAAAACACAGCGAAAGCGCCTTTTTAAAAATACTGTATGCAGAGAGCCCTGACACTTCGGGAGTGTAAGGCACTCATAGAGTTTGATTTTTAGGTATTTATTTAAACCCTATCCGTAACCTTAACATCCTATCTATCTATACTGTCACCGTTTTCTGAAGCGCATGTCGAAAACCGCCCTGCCCAAAGCAGACTCGGACTCCAGGAGCTCAGAAAGTATACTAAAATGATTAACCCCGGGCAACACAAGTGGAGTGATATGTCCATTTGAGGGACTCCATCGATCATATAAGTCTTTTTGCTGACAGTGGTATTCGTCAGACTCGGCGCCTCCAACTGCAAGGATAAGGGGTATAGTGATAGGTTGGTACTGGATAGGACTGCATCTGATAGCAGTCTCAATGCTCATATCTATCGGCCCATTGACATGAGATCGTTGGATAGGGATCAGGTCATACAGCCCACTGAGTGCACAGATGCCTCGCAGGGTGATCCCAGGGGGATGATATGGATGTGTCATCATCATAGTCGCCAGATGGCCACCGGCCGAATGTCCGCAAAGGTAGATTTGATCAGGATCGCCGCCAAAGTCTTGTATATGATCATGAACCCAGGTGATGGCGGCTCGTACCGATTCCACGATCTGCCCCATCGTCACCACAGGTGCCAACGGATATCCAATGATCACGGTACATAAGTCCCGGGGCACAAAAGCCTGTGCCATAAAACTAAAATCTGTTTTGTCCATCATCTGCCAGTAGCCTCCATGGATAAATATCATAGTCGGGCTCTTAGGCTTAGCTGATGGATAGATATCTAATTTCTCCGCTGCCAGATGGCCATACTCAAGGTCCCGGAAAACGGTATAGGAGGTCTGGGTCTCTACATTGAGGCGAGCCCAGAGGTCAAAATAATCCTGATATCCTGGTACCAGCTCCCGATTGTTGTACTGGTGGTTAAGGGCTGCCTGGTCATACTGTTTGTAGATATACATATATATGGTTTCGAGGCTAGGGGTTATCCTTTACGCAGTTTGCCTAAAGCCGTCCTCGCCTCTGAGGTCATTATCAGGTGGCCGCTGATCGCAGCTCTAGCATGGAGCAGCTCTTGCCAGTCCGGGCTACCAGACCAAAGCATGCGTTTAATACCCTGCAAGGCCTGTCGACTATAGCCTGACCATTCCTCCAGTTTGTGGGAGATGGCCTGATCGAGGGCTGGCAGGTCGGGTGTCACTTCGTCATAGAGTCCAATAGTCTCTGCGAGCGAGGCAGGCATCCACTGATTTGGAGAGAGAGACATATGCCCGAAGGCAGCTACCCCGATTTTGCGTTCGATAGCCGGGCCCACAACGAATGGACCTATGCCATTCAGGAGTTCACTCAACCGGAGCTGGGCACTTTCGTTGGCGATCACAAAGTCTGCTGTTGCGATGATACCCAGACCGCCTCCTATGGTTTTTCCCTGCACGCGGCAAAGGATCAGGTGCGGGCTCGCGCGCATAATGAGGATCAATCTCGCAAACCGGTAAAAAAAAGCAGTCCCGCTAGCTTCGTCTTCTATGGCGAGCAGTTCCTGTAAGTTGGCGCCTGCACAAAAGGTTTTATCTCCCGCACTTTGAATCAGGATCATTTTGAGGGTAGGATCCTGATCGAGTGACTGGATATGATCTGCCATCTGATCCAGCATGGTAGAGGACATAGCATTGTGTACCGGAGAGCTGAACTCAAGGGTGGCTACGGCAGGAGTACGGGTGAGGTTGCAGAAGGAGTCAAGGTCAGCCATGGGTTCAAAGGTCGTAATTATAATGGAGGTATAATACTGCAAAAATGGTTTTCTGTCTTCAAATCAACTGACGAAGACAAGGTTCGTACTACCTACTCCTTAAGTAAGAAATTCATGACTAAGTTTGCATTGTAAAAAAATATTTTTTTTAACACCAGAATATCCAATAGATTGGGCAAAGCCCTTGCTCAATCTATCATCTAAATTGAAGATATTGTAATTAGAACTTTTCGTATACAAATGCCGGTAAATGTTTGTAACAACTCACCTAAGAAGAATCATTCGATATGACTTTGGATGTCATTAAAGCATATTAAATAGATGAACCGGACAATTGTACCTTTATCATTTAGAAAACCGCCACCACAAGCAATGCCAGAAGGTGGCAAAGCCACAAATGGCTGGTGGAATATGAAAAAGAAAATAACTTGATTTTCAGCTATGCTTTAACATTCAATAATAACGCAACTTTAGAAACAATAACGATATAACTAATGAAACAAACCATTTTAGGTTCAGGGGGTGCGATAGGCATCGAACTGGCAAAAGCGCTAACGACATATACCACTGATATACGGTTAGTGAGCCGCAACCCGAAGAAAGTAAATCCTAATGATGAAGTGTTTCCGGCAGACCTTACTAATCGCGAAGATATTTTTAAAGCTATAGAAGGCAGCGAAATAGTTTATGTTACAGTGGGTTTTGCTTACAACAGTAAGGTATGGCAAAAGTTATGGACGCCGTTTATCAGGAATGTAATAGATGCCTGCATTCAACACCACGCGAAATTAGTGTTCTTCGATAACGTGTACGCCATTGGAGGTGATAATGTAAAGCATATCACAGAGGATTCGCCAATCAGTCCGAGTAGTAAAAAGGGGGAAGTAAGAGCTGAAGTGGATCGGCTGATTTTAGAGGCCATTGATAAAATGGATTTGAAAGCCATCATTGCCCGATCGGCTGATTTCTTCAGCGAAGTAAAAGGCAATAGTATGGTAATGAACTTGATCTACGATAACCTTGTCAAAGGGAAAAAAGCACAATGGCTTGGTGATGCCAGTAATATTCACAGTATAGGTTATACTCCCGACCTTGCCAAAGGGACTGCTATACTTGGCAATACCCCGGATGCTTATAATCAGATATGGAACCTGCCCACCGATCCTGAAAAAATAACCGGCGAAGGCTGGGTAAATCTATTTGCTAAAGAAATGAACACAAGCAATAAATACCAGACACTGCCAAATTGGCTGTTAAAAATTTTGGGATTATTTATTCCCGTAATGAAGGAATTACCGGAGATGAACTACCAATATGATCGTGATTATTTTTTCGATAGTTCAAAGTTTAATAAGCGATTTAACTATACCCCCACTAAAAACGCAATGGCAGTAAAACAAACCGTTGACAAATTAAAAAACAACGAATCGTAAGCACTGTATTTCGACATTATAGAATTATTGGATTATGATCTATTGAAGCCATTTCTGTGAGGTAGCATAACAACAGGTGTTAGCCCTATTAAAAACTTGATTGATAAAACCTTTGATGCTAGCCTCCATAAATCATTTTTGATTATTTTTGACTAAAATGAAAAAGGAATTGTCATCAAAACAACTTGAAGAACTACTCCTTACCTTAAAAACCCGCTTTGAAAAAAATAAGGACCGGCATAAAGGGATAGAGTGGGCTAAGGTGGAGGCAAGGTTGGGATCTAATACAGATAGACTGTGGTCACTCCATGAAATGGAAAAAACAGGTGGCGAGCCAGATGTAGTAGGTCATGATAAAAAATCTGGCGAATATTTTTTCTATGATTGTTCACCGGAGAGTCCAAGGGATCGCCGAAGCCTTTGTTATGACCGCGAAGCATTACAATCAAGGAAAGAAAATAAACCGAAAAATAATGTTTTGGATATGGCGGCCAGCATGGGCATAGAGCTCTTATCTGAAGAACAGTATAGAGCCTTGCAGCAACTTGGAAATTTCGATACAAAAACTTCGAGCTGGGTCAAGACACCTGCTGCTATCAGAAAACTTGGCGGAGCCATTTTTTGTGATCGGCGATATGACACGGTATTCGTGTATCACAATGGTGCAGAGTCGTATTATGCTTCCAGGGCTTTCCGCGGCTCCCTAAAAGTCTAAAATTTCCCTATCCCTGTTCTATGTCAAAAAGCAGAATGAATCCTTAGTCGGAATTCTACTTTCTTCAAGCCGGAATCAAATAAAATGACGGGAAGAATAACATTGATTTTGAAGGATCTTTCCTGATTGTGTTTGGACCAAAGAATTGAATTTCGCATGTCCTTGAAATACCATGAAAAAAAAATCGTTTTGATACAAGTGTTTAAAAGGTAGGTGTCCGTTTGTTTCATTCTCCAACGCTGACATTCTTCAAGCCGTAATCCGTTAGCTATTGGATCACTGTAACGAATTATACTCTAAAGAATATTTTTTTCTTCCACAACCACCAACACATACCCCATTCCAATACAAAAATGCAGAGTGAACTGATGATCGCTGAAAGTGCTGGCGGACTGTTCACGATATTCATCAAACCTGTAGCGATAGCAGTGATATATCCATTAAACCATCTTGAACCGATGATCTCAAAAAACAGGTAGATAAACATGGAGTTCATGCCCAGGATGGTAAAAAATCGAACATAATTACGGTGATCCTTGAGGTCGATCCACCAATAAAACCAAGCCAAACCGGCCAGACACCACCCCAGAGAGCTCAAAGTAAAAGAGCTGGTTGCTATTCTTTTGATGATCGGAGTCAATCCTGAAAGATCAATGAGATAGCCCATGGCGAGGCAAACCAGGGCTCCATACACAATACTCTTTAATGCCTGGCCCCGCTGGCTGATCAATAACTTTCCGGTCAGAGCTCCGGCGATGGTATGTACAGCAGTAGGGATACAATTGATTGCGACCCAACCCCCACCATTGATTTTATTCATCAGGACCAGGTCCATCCAATTGCCAAAATTATGTTGATCAGTAAAAGGCTGATCAAAACCAGGGATACCTGTAAATCGGTAAAGGATCTCTGTAAGTATTAATAAGCCTGTGCAAAATGCGATTTGATAACTGGCCTTCCAATTAAAGATCAAAAAAGCAACCAGGATGGTAAAAGACAATTGTGTCAGGACATCCCAAAGCTCAAATGAAAGCCCCGAGGGCCGAACAGCATAGTCGAGAACACCCCAGAAAAATAACCAGCCGCAGCGCTTCAAGGTCTTTTTAAATGACTGGCTCCAGGTGAATCCTTTTTCACGTTGCGATTTTAGGGAATAAGCCAGAGAAATGCCGGCCATATACATAAATGCCGGCTGAATCAAATCCCAAAACCGCAACCCATGCCAGGGATGATGAAAAAATTGTTTGAGAAAACCATGAGCTAAACCTCCTTCCCGGGTCATTTCTATCAAATGTTCATAGAGTCCGGTACTCTCCAAAGCCAATAAGGTCATGATGACTCCACGGTACACATCCAGCGATAACAAGCGGTCTTTTACTGCAACCATATTTTTTAAAATTATTTCTTGAAAATAGATAATTCGTTTAGCATTGCGAGTGTATTTTTTTAAAAACTTGATTTCGAAAAGGCGGCTATGGCACTTAAGCGGTAGTTATTTTTGATCTCATCACCAACTAATTGAAAGAATAATTCGTTTTTGGGATTATGTACAGGATGTCGTTTTTTTTATTAATTCTATTTTTGATCTCTTGTGATAAAGATGAAGCTGGGCAATCTGTATGTTATACGTTGATAGAGCGGCAGTGTGCGATGGACCCCTACAATGCCTATTTTAAAGACATAAAAAATGCGGATGACAGAATAAGGGCTATCAAAGACTACCTTCAGGATAAAGAAATCTCCCCAGTAAATATAACAGCTAACCCCCTTTCTATGGATGCAGTTTGCCTGGCCTGCATATGCCCAAATGGAAATAGTTATCGATTGACTTTGGAAGTGAAAGACACTATTAGGCTATTAGCTTTAGATTTATTATTGGTTCACGTAGATTGTGCCAAGTAATGTGACTTTAAGTACATTGAGGCATATAAGTCGATTCCAATAATTAGGAGGTATAGCCTGAGTTCAGAGAGAAAAGTTTGCCATCATTATGTGTGGAACTACTTTGCTCTTACCTTTGCATAAACTATGTATAGGCCCATTCTTTTTGTAACAACCATTCTTCTTTGTAGCTTGACAGCACATCTACGATGTCAATCATCGAGTCCGGTGACGGGCAAAGTAGCCAATCCAGCTTTTGATCAGACTATTTCCTCGATGATATCCTTTTCTGTTCCGATCCTGTCTGTCAAGGAAGCCAAAGTCATGGAACAGGTGACCTACCTTGATGCCCGCGAACCTGCCGAGTTTGACACCAGCCATATCCCCGGAGCAGTATTCATTGGTTTCGATCATTGGGATAGCCAGGCAGTCCAGGCTCTACCTAAAGACCACACGCTCGTGGTATATTGTTCTATTGGCTATCGCAGTGAAAAAATAGCTGGCAAACTAAAAAAAATGGGCTTTCAAAATGTATACAACTTGTATGGTAGCATATTTGAGTGGGCCAATGAAGGCAATTCATTAGTAAGCAATAATAATACCCCCACGCTCAAATTGCATACCTACAATAAAAAATGGGGCAAATGGGTAGACAACCCCTCCATCCAAAAGGTCTGGTAGGTTACATTTCATTATTTTTACGATCACATGGAGATCACCGAAGAGCTGCTTTATTTTATCTGGAAGTTTCGGTATTATGATTTTCAACATCTGGTGACTGCTGATGGAGAAAAGCTCGAAATCGTACATCCAGGTTTCCGCAATGATAATGCAGGGCCCGATTTTTCTCAAGCTAAAATCAAAATCGACGATACGCTATGGGCTGGCTCGGTAGAAATACATATCATGGCATCTGAATGGCAATCACATAAACATCAGCTCGATCCGGCTTACAATAATGTCACGCTACATGTGGTCTGGAAAAAAGATGCTATGACTTTAAATGAGGCTGGTGTCGAAATCCCTTGTCTCGAATTGTATGATCGGGTCGATAGTAGCATGATCCGGCAGTATGATTTTCTCATGAAAAATGAAAAATGGGTGCCTTGTGCAGACCAGATCCATACAACCCCTGACCTTGTAAAAAAAAATTGGTTGCAAAGATTGATGGCAGAAAGATTAGCGTCCAAATCTGCGTCGATCTTAGTAGCACTTAAGCATCAAAAAGAAGATTGGCAGTCGGTAGCCTATCAAAAGTTGGCCAGAGCCCTGGGTACCCAGGTCAATGGTGAGGCCATGGAGATGCTCGCAAGGATATGCCCGCTGAGTATTATCGGCAAACACAAGGATCAGCTATTACAAATTGAGGCTTTGCTCTTTGGTCAGTCAGGTCTTTTACCTACAGCTCATAGTGAACAGGAATACCTCAATAAGCTTCGCCTGGAATATGATTTTTTGAAAAATAAATATACCCTGATACCGATGCAACGCGTGCAATGGAAATTTCTGCGCATGCGTCCTACCAATTTTCCAACCATTCGCATAGCACAATTGGCGAGACTCTTGTTTCAATCACAACATCTTTTTTCAAAACTGATAGCGGCTGAAGAAGTCAAAGAAATCATTCATTTATTAGATGTCACTGTATCCCATTACTGGAAAGATCATTTCACTTTTGACACGGAAGCCTCGTCACCTAAAGAAAAAAGACTTGGAAAACTATCTATCCATACGATCGTGATCAATACGGTATGTCCTTTGTTATTTGCTTATGGTCTGAGTACCGATGATGAAAAATATAAAGAAAAGGCTTTGAGGTTTTTGAGTGAATTGCCGGCAGAGGTCAATGCTATCACCAGGTCCTGGGCAGCACTGGGAGTGCAGGCAGACAGTGCGATGGACAGTCAAGCTTTAATTCAATTGAAAAACAATTTTTGCAATGAGAAAAAATGCCTTTATTGCAGTATCGGGCATCAACTCTTAAAACAAACGAAGTGATCAGGGAATACCTTGTAAAAGTTTTATTGTCTCCATTTTCATTATTATATGGCCTGGGAGTAAGTATTCGCAACCTATTATACCAAAAAGGAGTACTGCGACCGGCCCGATTTGATATCCCGATCATCAGTGTGGGTAACTTGAGCATCGGTGGTACCGGCAAATCACCTCATATCGAATACCTGGTTCGATGGCTCAAAGAATATATGCCCGTAGCCATTTTAAGCAGGGGGTATAAAAGAGAAAGTACCGGATTTCAGCTTGGCCAACAATTTCCCTCTGTAAAAATCATCGGAGATGAGCCTTATCAGTTTCTGTCAAAATTTCCTGATGTCCCGATAGCAGTATCAGAAAATAGAGAGTTGGGCATACCGTATTTGTTAAAGTCTTATCCTGATACCAGGCTCGTGCTTTTAGACGATGCTTTTCAACATCTCAGTGTCAAACCGTATATCAATATCCTACTGACTTCTTACGAGGCCCCTTTTACCAGGGATTATCTGTTGCCTTCCGGGAGACTGAGAGAATGGAGATCAAGTTATACCCGTGCAGATATCATCATCGTGACCAAGTGCCCTCCGGGATTGATCAGTACTGAAGCCAGCACCCTCCTCAAAGAAATAAATCCGGCAAGTCATCAATCTATATTCTTCACCGAGTACAACTACCAATTGCCGTATTATATTTTCAACCCACGATATCGTATCAATTGGAATAAAGAGATGTATGTCCTACTGCTCTCAGGTATCGCCAATACGGATTACCTGGAACTCTATTTAAAAGATCGGGTGGCCCATGTACAGCTTTTATCTTTTGCTGATCATCATTGGTATAGCAACTTTGATCTGGGCCAGATCAAACGACAATTTGATGAACTGCCCGGGCCCAACAAGCTGATATTGACCACAGAAAAAGACGCTTCCAGGCTCAGCCTGCATCGGGGCTATTTGATCGAGAATAAAATCCCGATGTTTGTCCTTCCGGTAGAAGTCAATTTTCTATGGAATGAAGAACAAAGATTTAAAGATACTATAGCTCAAAAACTCATTGAATTTAAATCATAAATCATATCGATCGCTTTTATACAGTCTGATCTGTATCATAGCCACTTCCGTACAGCTACAAGCACAAAGTACCACGATCCCAATAGGTTCGGATCAGGAATATTGGGTCGACAGAATGTGTATGGACCATGGGACACCACCTTTTTTTCACAGAAATATCAAACCCTATTCCAGAAAAGACATCATCGATTTGTTGATTTTTTGGGAAAGCAAGAAATTGCTTAAACCCTCAGATGCTCCTTTTGTAGAGTACATGAAAAATGACAATAATGAGTGGGTCTGGAAGTTAGATCAAAACCTGCCACCAGAGGCATCGGAAAAAAAATACATAGACACTACGGGGACTCATTATTATTTAGAAATCGGTGACTCCGGTAGCAGGAGTGCCTTACATTATACCTATAGTGAAAAGCCCATTCTCAAATATTTCTACCAGTCGCCTGCGCACCTGGTAGAGGTCAATCATAAGGATTTTTACCTTCGGGTCAATCCTGTAATCAATGTCCAGGCGGGCAGAGAACTCAATCAAAGTGAAAACATCCTCTCCAATCAGCGAGGTGTCGATTTTAGAATGGGCATCGATGATAAAATATATATACAGAGTTCTATCCTCGAAAATCAACAGTCCTTCCCTTCCTTTTTTAGAGATAAAATAGAAAAACACAGATCCTTGCCCGGAGCAGGATTTTATAAATATCTTAATACGAGTTCGATCTATAAGCCATTGGGCTATGATTATTTTAAAGCCAATGCGCAGTTTGGAGTGCAAGTGAGCAAGCATGTGCATGTACAGCTTGGTCATGGCACCAATTTTATCGGTGATGGTATGAGGTCCTTATTTTTATCAGACTATGCCCAGGAATATTTTTTTCTCAAGCTGAATACCCGGATTTGGAAATTGCATTATCAAAATATCTTCGCGGAGCTGAGCGCATCTACTCAAACCAATTCAGTGATTGGCAATGAATTACTTCCCAAAAAATATATGGCGGCACATACCCTTCAGATGCAGCTATTGCCCCGTTTGAACATCGGATTATTTGAGACAGTTATATTTCATCGCAAAGATCATTTCGAATTTCAATACATCAATCCGGTCATCCTCTATAGATCGGTAGAAGGGTCTATCGGCAGTCCGGACAATGTCATGCTGGGTATTAATAGTCGATGGGATATTCATCATGATCTTTCCATTTATGGTCAGCTCCTGATCGACGAATTTGTGAGCAAAGAAGCTTTTAATCCAAAGAGAGGCTGGTGGGGGAACAAATTTGGTGGTCAGTTGGGCATCAAATATATCAATGCATTAGGGATAGATCATTTGGACCTGCAAGGGGAATACAATTCGGTGAGGCCTTATACTTATTCTCATTTTGACAGTACAGCCAACTATACCCATCAGTTGACTCCCCTGGCTCATCCCCTTGGAGCAAATTTTAAAGAATGGTTGTTAAGGGCGAGGTATGCACCTACCACCAGGTGGCAAGCTTCCGCCTACTTATTAGCATCAAAGCAAGGAGATGATCCTGATCCTGCCAAAAACTTTGGCGGAGATCTGACCAAACCATATACTACTCGTGCCAGTGATTACGGCAATACGACCACTCAAGGTGAGCTTAAAAGTATCTATAACCTGGGGCTAACACTATCCTACCAGGTATTTCACAATTATTACCTTGACTTGCATACTTTTTATCGCAAAGACATCAAACATCCTGAGGAAGTGACCAAGTATATAGGAGGTGGTTTGAGAGTAAATTTTTGGAGAAGGGATTTGGTTGAGTGAGAAGGGCTCGGCTGGGCCTCGCTGGGGATTGCCACGTAAATCACGGAGGAGCACAGAAGGGTTTTAAAACTGCATGATCCTCATAATGCCTCTGAGCGGTATGATAGCCCAGGCTGGCCTACTATTTAATTCGTATCCTAATTCGTAGACTGCTTTTTCGAGCAAGTGATATCGAAGTAAATAATGGATCTCCGGTTTATAGCCAATGTCCAGCCCGCCTTTTATAGCTGTACGGATGAACCCCTGAAGATAAAGGCCGCACAATAAATGGTAAAATCTTTCTGCAAGGTCAAATAAATCATCCTGTGACAAGGACCATTTAATATCCTCATTGAATAAAGTGGCATAGATAGCATAATGAAAAGAGCGCAGCATGCCAGCGACATCTTTGAGTGGGCTTTGTTTTACTTTCCGGTCACGGATAGTACTTTCGGGCTCGCCTTCGAAGTCGAGAATATAAAAATCGTCTGTGTGCACCAACATCTGTCCAAGATGAAAATCACCATGTACCCTCGTGCGCATACTCCTGAGCTTACTTTCATCAAAACCAAGGATTTCCTCCAATACTTCATTGCGCTTATCCAGAAAGGTCTGCCCATATTCTCGTGCGAGTCCTCTCAGCTTGGTGATATTTTTTTCTAAAAGCCCTATACGTTGGTCAAAAAGATAACTTACTTTGTTTTTTAGCCAAACACTGTAGTCCGGATTAAAGGGTACCGGAGTAAAGGATACCTGCCCATTGTCCTTGGCCAGGGCGATATGCATTTGGGCGGTGCGTTTCCCCATGGTGATAACCGCTTTGATAAAATCCTTCGTCAAAAGCTCTGTAACCTGCGGCGACAAATTACTGGCCTTGATGGGTTCAAACAGCTTTTCTTTGCTGGCCCAGCTCAACCGGAGCTTAGGGTCTTTATCAAAATTTTCAAAAAATACATTGACTTTGTCCAGCATCCACCTCCAGGCATCCCCTTCGTTATCTACTTTTTGTTGCATCAAACCCAGGGAGATGGGCGATTTATCCGGCCTCAACCAACTGATGCCGCCAAGATATTGGGCAGTGTATGGAAATTGATTTAGATTCAAAAATCGGGAAATCTCCAAATCAGGGTTGCTCTCAGGAAATACCCTTCTAAACCATTTGAAAAAATAATGGTCATTGTATACTATAGAGGTATTGCTTTGTTCAGCTTTTAATATTTCTGAAGTTTTCTTTGATTTGGACGAGACCTGAAAAGCATCAGCTCGCTCGAATTGTATGACCCCATATCCGGGGTTGATCGACTTGTTTTTGATCAGATAGGCAAATAATAATTCTCTGAATAAAGGGATGTACAAAGCATCATATAATACGCCTTCTATTTCTGCTGTCTCTATTCTGCAGATATAGGGCAAAAGTGCGTAGGCACTCTCTTCTTGTTCAGGTACCAGAGCGAGAGGTAAAAGATATTGCTGACTGAAGGCTTCTTTAAACTGCACTTCGAGGATCAGGATGTAAAACAAATTGGTTTTGTCATTGATCTTAAGGTGATGTTGGATGCGGATATGTTTGATGGTGCTGCTTTTGCCGGCAAACCATCGGCAGTTCTGGATATAATCAGGCAGGCTCAGCTCTTCGAGATCTCTTTGGAATGCTTTATTGTCAAACACGGCATCCCAGGAGATAGGGGTGATGATTTTTTTTCCGATTTCCATATTTAGATAGTATTCGCAAGGTAATCAGGATTCCCGTAATCAGCAGTAAGCAGAGGTGATAAAAAACCTAAAATGAAGAATCCACCAGAGGATTATACTGTGACCTGCGACCGAACCCTGGAAGATTTTAAAACTCACGTTATTTTTGTGTTTGTATCTTGAGCCATGCTTTTGAATAGAGCCCGTCAGTTGTTGAATCATAAATGGATAGAGTGGAGTATCATTTGCTCTATGATATTGGTGATGTCCATGATTTTTTTTACACCGGATTATGCTATCATCAGGAAACTGACAGCGCATGCCTTTGAAGCTGTGATTTTGTTTTTGGTATCGGCCATGGTATTTATGGTTTTAAAATCGCCCAGAGTGATGTTTACTTGCCTGGGCATATGTGCAATATTGTGTCTCTATCTCAAACAAAAAAGTAATAGTGGCATCAAATCGCTCTTCAATATATCGAGCCCCGATTTTAGTATCTGTCAGGTATTGATATCCGGAGGATCAGATCAATATGAGATGGTCTCCAAAAGCCTGCTCAACAGTAAAGCCGATATCATCAGCATTCAAGAAGTGACTCCAGATTGGGCTATAGTATTAAATGATGCATTGAGTGAGGTCTACACCTATGAAGCTATGCTCAGTAGGATCGACCCCTATGGCATGGTTATCTACTCAAAATTTCCCATTAAAAAAGTGGACACTTTGATGTCTGTTGATACTTCAGGAGCGATGCTGATACCTGCGCTCAAACTGAGCCTGGATGTCAATGGTCACCAGCTTGAATTTATTGGTTGCCACGTGTTGCCCAGGCTAAGTGTAGGTGATTTTGAAAAAGTACAAGGATTTTTTAATATGATCAGCCAAAATGCACAATCCAATACCGGTGAAAATATCATGATTTCCGGTGATCTGGGAGTGACTCCCTGGGATGGAGTGCTTCAGAGCCTTATCCAATCTTCAGGACTGACATTGAGCCGTCGCGAACCCCATCTGTTCGTCCAACCATTTGAACATATACTGTATTCTTCTGACATCACCTGCAACCAATTAAGGGAAGTGCTTACCCCTGAGCGATTTCATCTCGGCATTCAGGGATATTATGTTTTTGCAAAAACTCAGTAACTCCCGATCCAGATTATTCATCGCAGCTTCTTCTCAAATCATTTGATAGGAGCGATATTCTTAAAACATTTCTACTCCAATACAAACTCGCCCCCGGTATATATCTTGCCATTCACCTGTACATCTATTTTGTGAATGCCTTTGTAGTGCACTCTGGTACTAAAATCCACTATTTTTTGGTTTTTAAGAATTTCGACTACTTCTCCTTTATTCAAAGTAAACTCTTTTAGTTTGAATACCTTCGGAGCATGGCTGCCCCCTTTTTTTACATAGTGAACAATATAGTCTATTAGGATTTTCTGAGGATTATTTGATATCGACCTGATCTTACATTTAAATTGTATCGTCCCACCTAGTTTAATTCGAGATGGAGTAATCTGAAAATCTTCTACATTGATGCAAGCTTCTGATTTCACACCAAACATGGATAGCGCCGCAGAATTCCCTTTTTTGACCAAGGTACGACTGGCATGTTTGATGATCCAGGCGGTGTGCTCATGAGATTGATCCCAACTTTCAACCAGGGATAGCATATACTCCGGATTTTCTTTGGAGATATCGTTGAGGTGATTGGCTACTGATTTTCTGACATACAGCTCCTTGTCTGATTTTAAGTTATTTAGAATGGGCGTAGTCAGGGAGGGATCCTTGATGATCTCATCCAGCTTAAAGGACCAGGGCAGTCTGGGTCGGCTGCCCTCTGAGGACAGCCGCCGTACATGGTAGTCCCGATCCAAAGACCAAGCCTTCATAATGTGTAAAGTCTGTTCAAAGTCCTTCTTTAAAAATGATCGCACTGCAAATTCTGAGGAGCCATACTGCGTATAATTTTTAAGCGCTTGCATAGACAAAGTCAGGTGATCCAATCCATACAATGATACATAATCTGGAAACACCAGCGTGGTATATCCCTTGTCCATTTTTGGGATCAAATCATCGAGGATTTGGAGCGCTGACTTATAATCATCCGGCAGATATTTTTTAAGTACCATCGAAGTATGTCTCATTCTTTGATTGAGCGATCGTGCCGGTAGCCCCACTATCAGGTCCTGATACATTTTTTTCTTGTCGACCCGGAGATATACTTCTGATACATTTTTAACTAATTTTTTAAAATAAGTCTCATTAAACATTTCTTTTAACGGGTCCATTCGCCTGTAGAATAATATCAGTGATTAAATAAATAGAGATCGTCTATATTTGTGTATGGCTAAAAATAATGTAAAAAAGGAAAGCAGAAGAAAATTTATAGGTGATTTGAGCAAAGCATCTTTAGCAACCGGCATGATGGCAACTACAACAAAAAATAGTGGGAATGAATTGAAAAAAGCATTTATACATCATGTTTTTTTCTGGTTAAAAAACAGCGATAGCACTGAGGATAAGGCTAAGCTGATACAAGGGCTGAGAAAACTATCCAAAGTCAAAACCATTCAGCAGTTTCACATCGGTGTGCCCGCTGATACCCGCCGGGAGGTGATCGATAGCAGTTATTCTGTGTCCTGGTTTGTTTTATTTAAAAATGGTAAAGATCAAGCCAGTTATCAGACAGATCCGATTCATCTCAAATTTGTAGATGAATGCGCCCAGCTGTGGGGAAGAGTGGTCGTGCATGATACGGTCGATGCTATTGTGTAAGCCTTCCGATACCAAACTGATCTGCACTGCTGGTGGCCATTTTGCCAGCAAAATCGATCTCAACCATTTTTTCACTTTGCACTGGGATCCCGTGTTCATCTTGTAAGGTCAGTAGTATCTTTTTCGTTTTCACATCGATGACTTCGCCGGTAGCAGGATATGCATAGTCCCCGGTTCGGGTAAAGGTGATCCAGCCCGGCTGATCGCGGAGCGCAATACTTTGAGTTTGTACCGGAGGCGTGTCGCCATTCAGTTTAAAAATGTGCATTTGTTGATTAAATGCATCCGATAGCCACAGCTCAGTTTCGTCCGGAGTCAGACCTATACCGTGACTGGGACAACCATGTCTTTTGACAGGCCCCTTTTCAAATCCATTGACTTTTATAGCATACATTTTATTGCCATGGACCAGGTCGCCAACTTCAAACCCCAGGAAATCATTGATATTGACATAGACTCTGGTTTGTTTTCCATTCACAGTAAATGGTCGGATGGAATTGGCAAAAGGACCGACCTTCCGGGATTGGGTTGGGTCTGAAGCATTTACAACAGTTAGATAGGGAGATCTTAAGCCTTCCAGGTAGACCTCTTTGCCATTTAGTCCGTAGATCGTATTGTGTGCTCCACTATTAGGACTGACTGTATGTTTTAAGTCACCGGTGACTGCATCCAGTACATACCAATCTTCTTGCTCAAAGCTTGGTACATATATTTCCTTTCCATCCGGAGAAATGGACAGGCGGTCACATCCTTTTGCAAATGGTTTTTCCCAAAGGATTTTTTCAGTCTGAAGCTGAATGCATTGCAGGCTATGTATAGTGGTGACATAGACGCATTGAGTCGCAAGGCTGACGGCGATACCTTTTACATTGGCCGGCTTGCCATCCAACCCCATACCCTGAGTAGATATTCTTTTGACGAATTTGTGACCCTTGTCGATATCATAGACCAGGATGCCATGTCCACCGTATTCGAGGTAGTTTCTGATACCCGGCACAGCCACATAAAGATATCGGTGGGGCTTAGCATCCAAACTGTCAGGTCCAATTGATAGATGGTTCGCAAAAGGCCATCCAAAGGCCCACCAGATTAGGAGATAAACTATATTCATTCAATAAAGATATATCAACTAAAATTTATTATCTGCATTTAGTAGTTTTATGGTTTTAATCTATCTCTATCTCTATCATGGAAGCTACCATACTGAAGGATCTCTCCGCCACCTATATACTCAATGAGGATCAAATAAATTTTTTTCAAAAAAATGGTTTCATCAAACTCAAACAAGTATTGTCCGAGGCCACTCTGAAATATATGAATGCGATCATCTCTCAGGAGGTAAAGCGACTTAATACCCAGGATCTGCCTATGGAGCTGCGTGACACCTATGCTAAAGCATTTTTGCAGATTATGAATCTTTGGACCAAGTCTGAGGAGGTCAGGGAGATCGTCTTTGGAACGAAGCTGGCGAAGATCGCGGCTGAGCTACTCCAGGTCACCGGAGTCCGGATGTATCATGATCAGGCACTGTATAAAGAACCAGGAGGAGGTCACACCCCATGGCATGCAGACCAATACTACTGGCCGCTGGTGACCGATCGGGCCGTGACGGTATGGATCCCATTACAGAAAACGCCTTTAGAAATGGGCCCGCTAGAATTTAGTGCCGGCAGCCAGAATTTGCGTACTGGCAGAAATAAAAAAATCAGTGATGAAAGTCAGGCCCTCTTAGAACAAGCACTCAAAGATCACGATTATCCTCATGTCATCGAGCCTTTCGACGCCGGTGAAGTCAGTTTTCACCTGGGCTGGCTTTTTCACAGAGCCGGGCCCAATAAAACCCAAACTATGCGCAGCGTCATGACGATCATCTATATGGACGAAGATATGCGTCTAAAAACTCCTGAAAATGAAAACCAGGTGGCTGATTGGGAAACATGGTGTCCCGGTGCTGAAGTAGATCAGGTAGTCGATACGCCTTTAAATCCGGTTATATATACTACCAAGAAAGAAGTCTAAAATTTCTTGTTAATGCTTCTATCCAACCAGTTTTCGATGACAGGTAGGAACCTTATCAGAAAAAAATAAGCTGCAAAAATGACACTGATCAACGCAGCCAACAAAATCATATTTTGCTTCCTCATAGCCTGGCGTTTTTCAGAATAATATTCATTGTACTTGCCTTGAAAACGACGCGAGATCCTGGTTTTGACTGCTTCAATACTGTCATCCTGCATGGCTTTTATTTCTTTAAGCCTCGCTTCACGCTGTTCTTTGACAGGATCCCAATAGCGAGCGCGCATCTCGAATTTGAGCGGTTTGATTTGTTTAAATTTGATCAGACCCATCTTTTACAGGATTGATGATTAAAGGTAAAGTTATGGGACAATGATTAAGCGTATGCTCTTTCATTGATTTTTTCCATATAATAGATAAAAGCCTTGTTGACTACTTTATTTCCCCCTGGGGTAGGATAGTCACCAGAGAAATACCAGTCACCAGTATGATTGGGGCATGCTTCATGCAAGCCTTCAAGGGTCTGGTAGATAACTTCAATCTCCAAATCCAAATCTACAGGTTTGACGATTTGAGCGATCTCGGCAGATATTTGTTCTGGAGTAAACTCCTTATACAAGGCTTTTACTTCATTAGTGACTTCTTCTTTTGGCTTCTTCTCCTGTGCTTTACATCTTTGATAGGCTTCGTCCAGCAGATATTCTTTATTGTTTTTACGAAGTAACTCTACTAAAGCCTGGAAAGCTACAAACTCTGACATTTTGGACATATCAATACCATAGCAGTCTGGAAACCTGATCTGTGGGCAAGAAGACAAAACGATGATCTTTTTTGGTTTTAATCTAGCCAGGTTGCGCAATATGCTGTTGCGAAGCGTAGTGCCCCGCACGATGCTGTCGTCGATCAGTACGAGGGTGTCGATTTTGTTTCTAACGATCCCATAAGTTACATCATATACATATCCCACCATTTCATTTCGGATTTCTTCATCCGCTATAAAGGTCCTGAGTTTTTCATCTTTGATGACTAACTTCTCTATCCTCGGCCGCCAATTCATGATTTCATTGATCTTGGCTTCTGTGAGATTGTCTTTTAGATCGAGTAGTTTTTGTTTTTTATAAGCATCTATACTGATCTGCAGGCCTTCTACGAGGCCAAAAAAAGCAGTTTCTGCAGTATTAGGCACATAGGAGAATACTGTGTTTTCAAAATCATAGTTGACTGAACGCAGTACAGGATCTACTAACTGGACTCCGAGTTTTTTCCTTTCCAGATAGATGTCCCTGTCTGTCCCCTTAGAAAAATAGATTCGTTCAAAGGAGCATGCCTTCCGCTCGGGTATGTCATCGATAAAAGGCACTTCTGACACCTGGCCATTTCTTTTAATGATCAGTGCATGACCGGGTTTGAGCTCTTTGACATATTTAGCAGATACGGTCAGTGCAGTCTGGATAGCTGGTCTTTCGGAGGCCATCGCCACAATCTCGTCATCTTCATACCAATAAGCTGGTCTGATGCCGTGAGGGTCTCTGATTACGAATGCGTCCCCGTGACCGATCAATCCGCCCATCACATAACCACCATCAAATTTTTTACAAGCTCGGCGCAGCAATCTTTGCAGATCGAGATTGTCAAATATAAATTGATTGATCTCCTCGTTGGAGTAACCATCCGGTTTGTACCAGTTAAAGAGTCGTTGCACTTCATCGTCGAGGAAGTGACCGATTTTTTCTAGGATAGTTACTGTGTCTGATTTTTCTTTGGGATATTGACCAAAGGATACCAGCTCTGAAAAAAGCTCTTCTACATTGGTGAGGTTAAAATTGCCTGCGAGCACCAGGTTTCGGCTGATCCAGTTGTTTTGTCTTAGAAAAGGGTGGACTGTTTCTATGGTATTGGCACCGTGTGTGCCATATCGTAAGTGACCCATGAGTAATTCGCCGGTATAGGGCATTTGCTTCCTAAGCCAGGCTGGATTGTCTAATAATGCCGGTTTAAGCCCCCTGAAATTGTTGAATACATCATTAAATAAGTCCGTGAGATAATTGACACTGTTGCTCCTTTTACGACTGATGTATCGGGTACCGGGCTGAGCATCCAGTTTGATGGTGACCAGGCCGGCTCCATCCTGACCACGGTTGCGCATTTTCTGCATGAGCAATTGGAGTCTATAGAGCCCATAGAGTGCCGTACCATATTTTTCATGATAGTACTCGAGTGGTTTTTTGAGTCTTACTAAGGCCAGACCGCATTCGTGTTTGATGCTATCACTCATACTATTGGGTTGGTAAAGTAATGTAAAATTAAGCCAAAGTTAAGTATATCCCTATAAGGAGAACTTATATAAAAACAAATAAAATGTGATAACCAGACTACAGGCTTCGTATCTCAAAGAACTTCAGTAGCTTAACTCAGAGGAATTAATATTGACCATTGGCATTACTGCCCATATATCCTCCCCATTTGACAGGTTTTTTCATTTTTATAGAGGTGCTCACTCTTTTGGTTCGCATACCAAGAAAGATCAAAAGATCATCCGTGGGACTATAAAACTGGCTGTAGACGATGTCCAGATAACCATCATGATCCAGATCACCCAGGTAGGGAGTCGAGAATATATTTTTAAAACCCTTGAGCTGTTCTATATTCTGTATTTCATGATTTTTGAAGTTAATGGCTAACAGTTTGTTTTCGATATCCAGTCTGCTGGTGGCAGTATAACCACGATTGCAGTCATACTCATTGATACTGATGATCACTTCGTCCGTGCCATCATGATTGAGGTCATATGCTACAGGCGATGAGAATCCTGCGCAGCCAATAGAATCGGTGAAAGCGATACGGCCATCTTTGCCATCTAACAGGACCTGCACTGAGCCTGTGCTATGCGGCCACACCCCTCTGCTCACGAAAGTAAAAAAATCAGGGGTCTCATCTCCGGTAAATTGACCGACGGCGAAGCTATTGCTGGATTCTGAAGCAGGGATCGTCGTGCTCCAGATCATCTTTGAAGTACGGCCATCTATCGCAAATACAGAACTACCATGAGATATAGATATAATATCAAGATATTGGTCATGATTGATATCCGCCAGCACGGGAGGACCTATAAATCCCTGGCTGGTGGGCTCGGTTGCAATGATAACGGCATTCTTAAGTTGTCGATGCATCAGATCTTCCAATCGGGCGAGGAATAGATGACCGCCAAAAGTCTCTCCACCACTACCAAAGACGATCCATTGACTTTTGTCAGGTTGTTCAAAATATAAAGGAGCCATATAGGACTCTCTCCCATCTGGCATCAAGTCGGCTGCAAGCACTTGACCTGACTTACCATCAAATACCATCAGTACGCCTGGGTATCGGTGGATGGAATCATTGGGGCTGGCAGCATGATTGCCCCCGTTTTGAATTAAAATGTCCTTCACGCCATCATTATTTTGATCGGGTACCAATACACTGTTGTAAAAATTGTAGTGAGCATATTTGAGTACCGGATCAGTGGAGTCCGGCCTGGTATATGACCAGATCACCTTGCCATTGCTACCATCTATCGCTTTTAAAAAAGCCCATCTACCACCTATGATGACATCTTGGGTTTGATCACCATTGATGTCTTCGAGGGTAGCTGAGCCATATACCTGATCATCGGACGCCACTTGCCAAAGCACCTTACCGGTCTTGCCATCGAGAGCCAGAACCCCCATATCTGTAGGCTGATATTCGTTTTTGCAAGCCCCCATTACCAGGTCATCCACTCCATCGTGATTGATATCGATCGGCCTGGGTGAAGACTGAGAGCCAATACCTGCAAAGCTTTGATCCCAAACGATCTTTGTAGGGTGAGAGCGGCAAGCCTGGGTTAAAAAAATAGTTAATACTGCGTAAAGAGGAAATGAATATACGACTGTCTTTTTAATCATATTGAGTTATAAATGGAAGTTCAAAGGTAATGATATAACGCTCAATACAGATTTTTGAAATCGCTTCCAGTACCTGGTCATAGGTCAAGAATGCCTTGCAGGCCATGATGGTCGGTTCAAAAAAATTGAATCAAATTTTTTTCGGAACTTGTTACCCTGATATGATGAAGCATAAATATATTTTCCTTGGGTCATTGCTCTTGATCTTTAGTACTACGCTGCATGTGAGCGCCGACGATGGATATCGTCTTTGGCTTAAATATGATAAGATCACTGACGCTGCCATTTTAAAAAGCTACTCCGGTGTCATTAAAAGTATTTCACTGCAAGCTCCATCCTCTGCTCTCAACGACAATGCGCTCAAAGAATTAAAAACCGGTCTCCATGGATTGTTGGGCAGCTCGATTCCAATCTCTGCCGCTTCAAGATCTAAACAAATAGTGCTCCAACTTATTCCACCCGAGGGAGTGATCGACCATGAAGAAGGCTATCGACTGAGTTATGATAAGAAGTTGATCCGGATCCAGGCGACGACTGACCGGGGTCTTTTATACGGTGCATTTGGACTACTCCGGCATCTACAAATGTGGCTACCTCTTGAGCAACTGGATCAGACTAGAGCTCCTAAAATCAATCTCCGAATACTCAATCACTGGGATAATCCCAACGGCACAATCGAAAGGGGATATGCTGGTTCTACTCTGTGGAAATGGGCTGATCTGCCGGATTGTGTGGATGAGCGATACACTGATTATGCACGGGCCAATGCTTCTATAGGGATCAATGGAACGGTAGTCAATAATGTCAATGCCAGCGCCAGGTTTTTAGACAAAGAATATTTATACAAAGTAGCAGCCTTAGCCAAGTTATTTCGCGGTTATGGTATCAAGACCTATCTATCCATCCGATTTACTGCACCTACCTACCTGAGTGGATTAAAGTCCGCTGATCCGCTGGATCCTGCTGTTAGACAATGGTGGAAAGACAAAGTCGATGAGATCTACCAGATCATCCCTGACTTTGGTGGTTTTCTGGTAAAAGCCAATAGCGAAGGTGAGCCTGGTCCCCAGGATTACAATCGTACCCATGCTGATGGCGCCAATATGCTTGCAGAAGCCCTGGCGCCACACGGAGGCATTGTGATGTGGAGAGCATTCGTGTATAAAGCCGATCCCAACAATGACCGCGCCGCAGAGTCCTACAATGAATTTAAGCCTCTGGATGGGGCTTTTAAAGCCAATGTAATGGTTCAGGTCAAAAATGGTCCTATTGATTTTCAACCCAGAGAGCCATTTCATCCGTTGTTTGGAGCTATGCCTCAGACCCCGCTGATGATGGAGTTTCAGATCACCCAGGAGTATCTGGGTCAATCAACCCATTGGGTCTATCTGGCCAATTTATTTAAAGAAGTATTAGAGTCGGATACTTATGCCCGGGGACCAGGATCTACTGTGGCCAAAGTGATCGACGGGAGCCTGGATCATCATCAACTCACCGGCATCGCAGGGGTAGCAAATACCGGCTCCGATCGCAACTGGTGTGGTCATATTGGCAACCAGGCCAATTGGTATAGTTTTGGCCGTCTGTCCTGGGACCCATCACTAGCCACCACTGTCATTGCAGACGAATGGATCAAAATGACCCTAACACACCAACCAACTGCCATCTCTATGATCAATGACCTCATGATGAAAAGCCATGAAGCTTGTGTGGACTATATGACACCGTTGGGGCTCCATCATATCATGGGTGAAAGTATCCATTTTGGCCCTCAGCCCTGGTTAGAAAAAAGCCGCCGCGCAGATTGGACATCCGCTTATTATCATCGGGCTGATAGTGTGGGGCTGGGTTTTGATCGCACGATCACCGGTAGTAACGCGCTTGGATTATATGCCAAAGAGATACAGCAACGCTGGGGAGATCCTGACAAAATCCCACTCCAATATTTATTATGGTTTCATCATGTAGCCTGGGATAAACAATTGCCTGGGGGCAAGACTTTGTGGGAAACGCTTTGTGCCCATTATTATAAAGGGGTATCACAGGCGACTAAAGCGTTACAACAATGGCAATCGCTAAAACCTTCATCCATAGATCCTGAAGTATATGCATCTATCGAAGGCAAACTCAAACGACAGCAGTGGGAAGCAGAATGGTGGAAAGATGCCTGTTTACTTTATTTTCAAACCTATAGTAAGATGGATGTTCCCTCCCAGTACCCTAAAATCATTCGTTCTTTGGAGGAACTCAAGGAATTAGTGCGCTTATACCAGATGCGGTGAGGTGGGTGATGCTAAAACCAAAAGGTCGTCCCTCTGGGACTAGGTTGAAGGTAGGTGGGACTCCGTATACCAAAAAGTCGTCCCTCTGGGACTAAGAAAATCCTTGTGACTTAAAAACAGTTTCTTAGTGTATTTTGCATCATAAACTACAGATTGATTTATAAAAAGAATTTTCGTTCATGAAAAATATCCCAATCTTATTAACCTTCCTTTTCCTCAGCCAGGTCATTTACGGTCAAAAAATATTATCCAATGTCTATGCGGCTACTTCACCTGGCATCATCCTCCATGGAGAAAATAACCCGATGAAATATTTTCAACTTGAACTCATCCAACTCGCCCCAAATAAAAGGTATAAAAAAAAGACTCATACTACAGAACATCTCATCCTTGCAAAATCCGGCTCTCCACTGTTGACCTCAGGCACCATCCATAATATCCTGACCCCTACCAGCCTGGCCATGATCGTAAAAGGACAAAAGTACCAGATGAAGAATACTTCTGCACAAGACGCCTGGTTTTATGTCCTGTCCTATGAAGATCGTGATCCATCCAAAGGCTCCGATACAGCAAAATCATTCGTACGACTGGTAGATGATCTTGCCTTTCATGCGCACGAGCGCGGAGGGGTGCGAAGCTATTTTGACAAAGCTACTTCCCAGACTAAGCGCTTTGAAGTACATGCTACCACGCTCAAAGCAGGCCTCAAAAGCCACGACCCGCATACGCATAAATCAGAAGAGATCATCCTCATGATTGAAGGTGATACCGAGATGTTGATCGGAGAGCGACATTATCAGGCTCATGGCGGTGATACATATTATGTAGAGTCGATGGATTTGCACGGGATCCAAAATAAGGGGATGGGGCTGTGCAGTTATTATGCGATACAGTGGGAGTAGCGCCAAGACAGGAGGTGGCGTTGAAAGCACTGACTGCCATCCAGCTTCGACTACGTGCCATTGCAGAGGACGCCTCTGAAGTCATGATCTATCAGCCTCTACACATCTCAAATCTTCACTACATTTGCCCGTGCTTAATCCCATTACCCCCAGGCTGTCCTTATTATTGGGTGCTTTGTGCATCGCTTTTTCGCCGATATTCACTAAGATGACTGGGTTGCCGGGTTTGAGCTCGGCTTTTTATAGAGTGGCGATTGCATTTGTACTTTTTCTGCCTTATGTACTTTATAAAAGGTGTTATATCATCGATCTTAAGAAGTTGGCTTTGCCTTTGTTTTGTGGCCTGTTATTTGCCCTGGACCTGGCCTGTTGGAATCAATCGCTCATGATCACCAATACGGCAGTCGCTACTGTATTGGGCAACCTGGCACCGGTATGGGCGGGTATGTTGCTCTTTGCATTTACCGATTATAAGCCGACGATGTTTTATTGGACGGGTGTGGTCATCGCCCTGGTGGGTTTGATCGTCATGATCGGCTGGGGGATCGTGAGTCATCTGGCATTTGATCGTGGGAGTACATTGGCATTGATGGCCAGTGGTTTTTACGCTTGTTATATAGTGGTCACTTCGAGAGCGAGGTTGGGACTGTCTACTTTGACTTTTATGTTTTATTCGATGATGGGTTATTTGATCTCAGCAGCGGTGTTTGCAGTGTGGTCGGGTGCTCCTTTGGGTGGATTTAGCACTTACAGTTGGATTGCGCTGATCTTGCTGGCGGTAGTGCCTCAGCTGTTGGGTTGGTTATTTGTCAATTATGCTTTGGGGAGTCTGCCATCTACAGAGGTATCGATGGTGTTGCTGAGCCAGATTGTCCTGGCTAGTTTGCTTGCCACTGTAGTATTTAAAGAAGTCCTGACTATAACAGAGATCCTGGGAGGGTGTATCGTCATACTGGGTATAGCCATTACTTATATAAAACCTAGATGGAGCTTTAGAAAGATCTCAAAGGTTTAATTGAATACTATGTTACCCTACTGTGACAGGAGGTGTTAAAAAGCTGGGGAACGGTTGAAAAAAGCAAATCTTACTTTTTCCATCAATCCATTTCAACTTGCTGCACTTGTACCGCAGGCGGTATCAGATAATATAACAGCGGTGTCACTATTCTACTGAGTAAAGTCGAACTGATCAGACCTCCAATCAATACCATAGCCAACGGAGATATGAGCGGAGAATTTTCTAATACCAGAGGCACCATACCTCCGATGGCTGTCATAGAGGTAAGGAGGATGGGTAAAAATCTCGTCTCTGCACCATTCATGATGGCTTGTTTAAGATCCATACCGCCTTCGCGCAGCTGATTGGTATAGTCCACCAGTAGGATGGAATTCTTTATTTCGATACCCATCAAGGCAATGATGCCGATGGTTGCTACAAAAGACAGGGTCTCCCCTCCAACCCAAAGCGCGCAAAGTGCACCGATTACTCCGAGCGGTACCACAGACAATACGATCATAGTACTTTTGAAAGTGCGAAATTCCAGGACCAGAATAGCAAATAGACAGAATATGGATATCAGCACGATAGTACCCATACCACCAAACGATTCTTCCTGGCTTTCTTTTTCTCCTGCTGCAACGAATCGGTAGCCAGGAGGCAATTGGACCGCTTTGGTTTTTTCTTCGATCTCTTCGATGAGCTGCATGGTATTGTACCCGGTTTTGACAAAAGAAGTCACAGAGGTAGTGCGCTCCTTATTATAATGTCTGATGAGTAGCGGTGAGTCATCCAGGGAGATGGTCGCGATTTGTTTTAAGGGTACCTGGGCTCCAGACATGGACTGTACATACAATTGGTCGAAGACCTCGAGGCTTTGGGAGAGATCGGGTTTGCCAACACTGACCCTGATTGTTTTTTCATCACCTCCGTCTTCCAATAAGCTTCCTACTTCGAGACCAGCGAGGCCTAACCGGACTGTCTTGGCTACTTCAGCGGGCAACACGCCCAACATGCCTGCTTTGGCTTTATCTATATTGACTCCCAGATCGGTTTTTGGAGTTTTGATGGTATTTCTGACGGTCTGGGTGCCTTGAGTGTTGCTGATGATTTTTTCCACCTCGCCAGCGTATTTTTTAAGGGTATCGAGGTTTTCTCCGATGATTCTAAATTCGATAGGAGCCAGGATGGGAGTGCCTTGCTGAAACATTTTTACTTCTACTTCGGCTTCAGGCATGCCTTCATATCTTTTTCGCAAGCTGTCAGTCAGGGTAGTGATGGCCGGTACATCGAGGTTGGAGGGCACCTGCACGAGTAGTTGGGCAAAAGTGGGAGAATAATTTTGTTGAAATTCGTTGTAGTAGACCCTGGGATTGCCCTTGCCCACATTGGTACTCACGGAGACGATATTGGGCTGACGCAGGAGATCTTGTTCTAATTGCCGAGCGATATGATTGGTCTGGTTGATGCTGGATCCGGAGGCTGCCTTGATGTCTACGACAAACATAGGTTTGTCAGATTTGGGAAATAAACTAAAACCAATGCGCGGTACGATCATCAGGCTGGACATAAAGATCAGGATAGTCCCCAAAATGGTTAATATTGGATGTTTGAAAGCCCATTTGAGCACGGAGGCATAGGGGTCATTGATGTATTTTTTAAAGGCACGCATAAAAAAATTGCCTTCGGCCCGTTCATGTTTTTTTAATAATAGACTGGATAAAAACGGGATGATCGTCAAGGCTACAAACAATGAAGCAATAATGGTCACTAATACCGCAATAGGCAGACTGCGTATAAACTCCCCGGAGCCTTCGGGCAAAAAAGCCAAAGGCAAAAAAGCAAAGATCAAAGTTGCGGTACAGCCCAATACAGCCACAAAAATCTGTTTGGTGGCTACGATGGAGGCTTCTTTTCGTGAATACCCCTGTCGCATAAATCGTTCGATGTTTTCTACAACGACGATGGAGTCATCTACTAACAGGCCCAATGCGATCACCATACCAACGATGCTCAATTGATTGAGGGTAAAACCCAAAAGATGAAGCAATGCAAGCCCTATAGCCAGGGACAAAGGAATGCTGATCAGTACCACCAACGAAGCCCTGATCCCGAGAGGTACCAGGGTCAGCAGTACGAGGAAGATTGCTATTGAAAAATCTCTGCTCAAACCTCCAAGGCGGTGCTCTACACTCACTTCCTGATCAAAGGCATGTTGCAATTTGATATGTGAAGGCAGGCGAGACTCATATTCATCCAGGATGGTTTGCATCCTGGCACGAGTCTGGATGATGTTTTTTCGGTCATTGAGCGCAGAGAGTACCCATACGGCAGGTTTGCCATTAAACCGGGCAATATGCGTTTGTTCTTCATTAGTGGCATAGACATCGGCGACTTCGTGGAGTCGGACTAGTTGGCCACGGCTACCGGTATGCACGATAATATTGCGAATGTCATCCAGCGTTTTGAGGTCGCTGTTGGTTTTGATATTATACCTCTTAGTGTTTAGGTCGATCGTGCCTCCCGGGATATTGATATTATTCTGTGCGATTGCACCCATGACTTGATTGATCCCGATGCCCATGCTGGCCATACGGCTGAGTCTGAGTTGGATATCGATGATCTCATTGGGCTCTCCCTGGATGTGGACCCACTTGAGGTCCCGCACACGCTCGAGGCTTTTCTTCAGATCTTCAGCATAATCATTAATCTCCGTGGTCGTGGCAGTCTCTGAGACGAGAGCACTTTGTAAGATGACTACATCAGAAGAAGAAGCCCTCTGTACCCGCAATTCCAGTAATCCATCCGGCAGGTCGCGCCTGATTTTATTCATTTCCCGATTGACATCATTGTTTTTATTGTCGACATTGACACCATAATTGAAATCAATCTGGGTCATCATCAACCCATCAGAACATGTGGTAACTATTTTTTTGACATCTCCCAGGTTGTACAAAGCTTCTTCTATAGGATCCGCGACCAATTGTTCCATATCTGCAGGACTGGTACCCGGATAGACGGCCAACACAATAAATATCGGAGCCCCAAATGGAGGATCTTCACCCCTGGGCATATTCAATAGAGAATTAAGCCCGAGGGCAAGTGCGAGGATAAATATAATGATGGTAAACTGATAGTTCTTTACCGAAAATGAAGTCAGATTCATTCTTTGATTTTTTTAAGATTGAGCAATGCGTGTATGGATCGGATCCACCTTATTTTTCAATAGATATTTTGTCCCCATCCTGGAGATAGACGGCCCCGGCAGTGATGACTTCGCGGATCCCGTCCAGTCCGGATCTTATCGTCACCCGGTCACCCAGGATTTTATCTATCATGACCGATTTTTTCATAGCAGTGCCTTCTGCCGTTGGCACGTAGATGATCGCCTGGCCGTCATTGGAAGATACCAGGGATTCGATAGGTATGCTTGGATAGGTGCCGACTTTGGTGCCGGAAGATTTGATATCCATATTAGCGATCAGTCCTGCCGCGAGTTGGACACTGGTCCTGGGTAGTTTGATTTCTATATCGAGGGTTGCGGTACCGGGGTTACTGATATCGGCGATTTTGTCCACCAGACCATCTAGTTGCATTTCGGGAAAAGCCTCAAATCTGATAACAGCATGATCTCCTTTTTTGATCCTTGCCCATTCTTTGTCAGACACAGCTGCTTTGATGACCCAATGGGCCTGGCCTACGCCCATAATGACGCATATGGGCATGCCGGGTCCTATGATTTCGCCTTCGCGGGAGATTTGTTTTACGAGGATACCTGATTCAGGGGCTATGACTTTGGAATAACTTTGGTTAAACTCTGCGATTTTGACAGATTCGAGGGACATATCGTAAGCGGTCTGAGCATTTTGCAAAACTTCGAGGGTGGCGACGCTGTCTATGTAGAGATTTTTTACACGGGCGAGATCACGGGCGGTTTTTTCTACAGCCTTTTTTGCCTGATCTACCTGCGCCGTGATTTCCGTCATTTTTAAAGTCGCCAGCAAAGCTCCTTTCGAAATACGATCACCTTCTTTAAAATAAGTTCTTTCTATCACTCCTCCGGTTTTGAACGCTGGTTTTGATTCCAGATCTGACATCAGGACCCCAGTAGCGGAGATGACATTTTGACCTGAGACTGAAGATACCGGTGCTGTACGCACATTAAATACATCCAGGGCGGTCAATGTATTTTGATATACAGGTTCGTCGGTTTTGTGTTTGCAGGACAAGACCAGGATGAAGAGGCTGATGATCAGTATAGATTGTTTCATGATGATTTTATTTATGATGGAAGATGGGATTTGTTATTGTTTGTCCAGGGTGAGGCGCTCCAGTTCGGCGGCATTGATCCAGGCCTGGTACAAGGATACATTCTGTTGTAAATCGGCAAAAGTGATCTGCGATTGAGCATCGATCAGCTCGGCAGGATTGGCCTGACCTTCTTTAAATTTTTTGAGAATTTCGTAATAATATCGTTTGGACATGTCGAGCAGGGGGGTATAGGATTGGTACTGATCGATGGCAGTGATCAATTGTCGTCGCGCTTGTTGTAGTAGCAGAGAAATGCCTTCACTCACGTATTTTTTCTTTTCGCTGATGGCTTGCATACCGGCGATCACTTCTGATTGTTGAGCTTCGTTTTTCTTGTTATTCCACAGGGGGATATCCAGCTGCAGACCCGCCAGTACATAACCTCCCCATTGAAAATTAAAATTTTGTGATCCTACATCCAGTTGGGCTCCAAGACGCGGAGCATGATATTTTTTTTGCAAGTCGAGGGCCAATTGTTGCATGCGCAGGCCTTGGTCAATGGTGTGGAGTTCTTCCGTTTTTATTTCTTCGCTGTACATGGCAGGATCAGGGAGGCTGACCAGCGGTATGAGGTCTATGTCTTCGCCAGCACTCCTGCCTACCAGGTAATTGAAATATTCTTTTGCATCCTTCTGTTGGTTTTGAGCTGAGAAGATTTGGGTATTGATTTTGGACCTTTCTGCTTGGAGCCTCAGGATGGATGAAGGGAGGGCTACTCCATTGGTGATCATACTGCGACTGATTCTTTCACTTTCATCCAGGATGACGAGGCTTTGTTTGAGTATGTCGATCATTTTACCAGCCTGGATGTATTGGTAATAAGCTTTTTTTACATCGCGAATGAGGTCCCGGCCAGTGATACGGGTTTGTATCTCCTGTTGGTGTACTTGCTCTTCTTTGAGGAGTTGATTGGTTTTGATTTCGGGACGCAGGATCGGCTGAGTCAAGCGTGCTCTCAGATCATAAAAATTGTTTGGCAGAAACTGGATTTTCTGATTTTCCAATGTAGGGAACCTGGATGTTTGGGTGATGCGGTTCAATTCGCTGTTGATGGGGTTGAGGAGGTCTCCAATGGGAAACCCTATACTCCTGCCTCCTGCAGCCAGTGTATAATTGCCTCCAAAACTTATCTCAGGGCTCCAGAGTTTTTTTGCAACAGCCACTCCTGCTTTTTTTTCGTTGACCCATGCCTGTTGTTCTTTGATACTGCCATTGTGTTCGAGGGCTAGCCTGATGTATTCATTCAAAGGATCGTTGAGGACCTGGCCTGGAAGGTTTTGGGTGAGTGCCAGGAGCAACACGATCACATAACTTGCCAGCGTGGTAGATGTATGCATGATGAAAATTTTATGAATTGGAATTTGAGTGATAAGACCGTCGGTAAGACTATCTATAACATTTTAAAAATTTAATAAAAGCGTCGTAAGATTCTTCGACGATGCGCTTGATATCCTTATTCTCAAACATTTCGAGCCTGTCGCGCAGGTAAAGTGTGACCAGTCCGTGAACCTGGGCCCATAACATAGTAGCAGTCGCTTCCACACTGAGATCAGGCTTGAAATAACCGTGATCTTTGCAATCCTGTACCATAGACTTGACGAGTTCAAAAGCTTTGAGCCCATCACACCATACTTCATGTCGAAACTGGAGTGCTTCCAGCGGTGCTTTTAGTAAAAATTTGAGATCGTACTCTTCAGGATTGTTGATGCCATATTCGATATATGCTCTACCCAACGCAGTGAGTCGTTCAAAAGGATCGGGTACGGATGCCACTGAAGACAACGCACTGAAAAATCGTTGGAAAGACTCTTCGTGGAGAGCAAGGAACAGTTCATTTTTGTCCTTAAAATATAAATAGATAGTCGTAGGACTGTACTCGATGCGTTCTGCTATTTTACGCAAAGATGTTTTCTCAAACCCTTCTTCCAGAAACAAGGCACGTGCTTCTTTGAGGATCAGATCCCTCAGTTCTTGTTTTTCTCTTTCTTTTCTATCGGGTATACCCATGGATAATTATTTATACTGCAAATATAGTTTACAGTGTTAAGTTTGTCAATGGTGTAATCAAAAAAAATAGTTGGATTTATTTTAAATAATTGATAACCAATTAGTTAAGCGATAAAATATTTTTTGAACCAGCGAATAAAAGTGCTTTAGTAAGGATATTAAGATGTTTGAGCGCAAAGCATGAGGTGACCCTAAAGGCTGTTATCCTTCTCAAAGACCATACAAGCTAAATGGGGAGTGGACAGTGCGAAACGGTTATAAAGTAGCCATTCATATGTCAGCAAAGCCATTAATAGAAAGAGATGCCCTAAGGCTACCTTCAACCTTACTTAGATATTTTAGGACAAGGCAGAGGATTAAAAAAATACATCAGACCTACCGTCAGCATGCCGAAACCATCCGTTTCGCGACGATCACCTCGCTGGCGGCCGGGCTCGATATTAGGAGTAAGGCTTCTATTGCTCAGAATAGAGGTGAGTGGATCCCGCCCAGCCAATTGGTCAGGAGAAGGGTATACACTACTGACATCATCGAGGTAATCTGTGTAGAGGGTACGGGCATTGATTTCAATATTAAGACTCCAGGCGGGACTGAGGTCATATTTGAAGCCTACACCATATAATAAAGCCGGTTGGAACAGGGGGTATTCCTTACCAATAGCCTGACCTTCTGTGCCTAAGGGTTGTAGACGGACCACTGCTCCATTGTATCTGGTTTTAGGATCGAAATGATATGCAGAGGCGCCAACAAACAAATAAGGAGTCATATAATGCTCTTTGTCTCCATGTTTATAAGGGAAAAAATTAAACTCGATCTGTGCACTGACTTCAAATAGATTGGTAAAAAAACTAAGATTGCGATCACGTTCAAAGGCATTGGTCGATTTAAAATCATCCCCAGCCAGTCTCATGGCAGATACTTTAGCCATGGCCGCGATGCGTTGATTGACATTGTATCGGAGGGCTAAGCTACCTTCTGCTCCGGGTTTATCGATTTGATAAGTAGTATTGAGATCGCCAAAATAATGGGCCGCCCCCAACCAGGGACCCGCTTCAAAACCTTTCTGAGGCTGCGCATACAATGCCAATCCAGCCACCGAAAAGAAAAGAATGAACGAAAATTTTGACATAAAGGGAACAAAGGTAATAATAGACCATTGAAACGCTTAGAATAACTAAATGTGTATTCAAAGTCAATGCCATTGAATGCTAATGTTTTCTTAAAGAGCTACTTAGATTGATTGATTCCTTTAAGAATGAGTCAAATAAAAAATGATGTGCAGCTCCTTTCGCTTATGTTTGAAGTATTATATCCTGATTCCATGTCTGTTAAAACTATCCTGGCTATCTGTGGCTCTACGCGCACGCAATCAACCAATCTCCATTTGATTAATGCTATCCGAAGCATATTTGCGCACCGATTAAATGTTCAGGTTTTCACTTCGCTTGCTGAGCTGCCGCAGTTCAATCCGGATGAAGACCATGAGAATCCGCCTTCTTTTATCATATTATTTCGTCAGTTACTGAGATCGGTTGATGGTATACTGATCTGCACGCCGGAGTATGCGATGGGTGTACCGGGCAGCCTTAAAAACGCCATTGACTGGACCGTATCCTCCTGCGAGTTTTCACATAAACCAACTGCTTTGATCACTGCCTCCTCCATGGGTCAAACAGGTCATGAGTCCATGCTGGCAACCTTAAAAATCATTGAAGCGAATATCACCGACGATACTCAACTGCTCATACCCTATGCAAAGACCAAGATCAAAGCCGATGGTATCTCTGATGAAGTGACAGCACGACAAGTCACTCATTTAATTCATTCTTTTATCGACATTTTGGATTAATAAATCAGATCCGGTCTTATTTTTAACCAATATTAAACCTATCTAATCTATGCGCATATTTTCAAATAAATATTTTTTGACCTGCTTATTCATGGCATTGATGCTTGTCTCAGGATATAACCAGGATGCATTAAACAATGATATCGTGGTGGCCAAAGGAGCTACTCCACATTTGATAGCATCCAATTTTAGTTTTACTGAAGGTCCGGCTGCTGATGCCAAAGGCAATGTATATTTTACAGACCAACCTAATGATCGCATCATGTTATGGAAGACCGATGGTACCCTGACAGAATATATGAAAGGTGCCGGCAGATCCAATGGACTATTTTTTGACAAAAAAGGAAATTTAATGTCTTGCGCAGACGAGCACAATCAACTCTGGCAGATCGATCAAAATAAAAATGTAACAGTACTGATCAAAGATTTTGAAGGAAAAAGGTTGAATGGCCCAAACGATCTATGGATTCATCCTGGTGGAGGGATTTATTTTACAGATCCATTTTATAAACGCGATTATTGGGACCACAGTACGCAGGAAATCACTCAGCAAAGAGTTTATTACTTTGATCCCATGCAAAACAAAATAAAGATTGTAGCAGATGATATGGTTCGTCCAAATGGCATCATTGGAACGCATGACGGTAAAACTTTATATGTAGCGGATATTGGAGGTCAGAAGACCTATGTATATCAGATCAATTCGGATGGATCACTCTCCGGCAAAAAGTTATTTTATGAGCTGGGTTCTGATGGCATGACTATAGATAAAAAAGGCAATGTATACCTCACAGGCAAAGGCGTGACGGTCGTAGATCATACCGGGCATAAAATAGCCCAGATCCCCATTGATGCTCCATGGACCGCCAATGTCACCTTCGGTGGTAAAAACAGAAAAACACTCTTTATCACCGCCTCCAAATCAGTATATACACTGGATATGAAAGTGAAAGGGGTAAAATGAATTCTTCCTCATAAATAACTAATAGATGTTTGTTGGAGATTGATAGACCTATCCTCATTTCTGCATATTCTTCACTAATTTGTACCTTTTCGAGCTAAAGAATGGCCCATTACAAACGTGAACTCATCATCAATGTGACCTTTTTGATCCTGGCCAATCTTTTGATCAAGCCCTATTATATCTTTTTTGTCGAACGAAAAATTCAAAATCAGGTGGGCACTGCTGCCTGGGGCGCTTATTTTACACTGTTCTCCCTGTCTATGTTGCCCCAGATCATCCTGGATCTCGGGCTCACTTCATATATCAATCAAAGATTGTCAGGACATCGGGACCAGCTCCATATGATTTGGAAAGATACTGCCTGGGTCAAACCAATACTGGCTTTGATTTTTGCCGTGATATTTTTATTGATATGTTACGTAGGAGGATATTTTTTGACTTACCGTACCTGGATTCTTTGGATCACCCTCAACCAGGTGCTGATCTCTATGATATTATTTCTTCGGGCTTATATCTCCGGACTTGGACATTATAGATTGGACAGTGCTTTTTCGGTTGCAGATAAGTTTTTATTTATCCTTCTTTTTTCCCTATGGGCATGGACGGGTACTATCACAAGCATCGATACTTTTTTGTGGATTCAGACGGTTTCGCTGGGAGTGCCGCTGATATTGGGAACAGCCTGGTTATTGATGCGTACTGGAATTTCATTCAAAAGACTAGACTTCGGGCAGACCCTGAATATTCTGAAGCAAAGTCTGCCTTTTGCAGGAATCTTTGTGTTGATGGTTTTATACTGCCGGATGGAACCTGTCTGGATCGGCTGGTTGAGACCCGATGGTGCTTACCAGGCAGGTATCTATGCAGCAGGATATCGCCTTCTGGATGCTGCCAATATGATGGGATTTTTATTTGCCGGAATATTGTTGCCGATGTTTTCACACACCATCAGTCTGGGAGATAAAAAGGAATATCAATCCGTTTTTGATCTCTCCTGGAATCTGATGATCTCTCTTTCCGTATTGATTTGTTTCCCCATCATAAATCATCATACTTTTATCATGGCTCAACTTTATACGGATAGTTATCCCGGGATTCTGCCTATTTTGATGATATGCCTTATTCCACTGACTATTAATTATCTATTGAGTACTATACTTACGGCAGCAGGCAGAGTGGTCATGATGAATTATTTCTTTCTGATTTCGATAGGAGTGAGTATAGTGGGTCATATGCTCCTGACCCCCACGATGGGTGCAGGTGGAGCAGCTATTGTTTTGTTGATCACCCAGGTCGTAACTAGTTTTCTGCTTTCCTACCTGGTGGAAAAGGAAAAATTAATCACACTTACCGGAGGCATTCATTTACTCGTTTTGGTTAAAGCGATAGCATTGGGGCTGCTGTCAGGTTGGTTGGTGTCTTTGTTGATTGATCATCCGGTTCTGAGCCTGATTACGCATATGGTAGCATTATTATTGGCATTGGCCTGGTTTAATGTTTTGCCGTGGCAGGCTCTGATCCGCCTGATTTTTAAAAAATAGTGCTTCAAGTTCATTCCTTCCCCCCTGCTTCAAAAGCATCATCACTTCCTTTGTTGGAAAGAAAATTCCTACTTTCGTCAGATGGAAGAGACAGAGCATATCCGGGATGCGATCAGAATCATATGGGGTAAAAGAAAAACCATTTTGCAATGGACAGCCCTGGTATTTATCTGCTCAGCCCTGCTGTCATTATTATTAAAAAACTATTACCAGGCGACGACTACTTTTTATCCTGCCAGCCTGGATCTGTCTAAGCCGGACCAATTATTTGGCCATTCGACGCACGAAATGGATTTTTATGGCAGCAGCCAGGATCTAGATCGACTGCTGACCATCTGTCATAGCAATGAGATCAAAGATCAACTGGTGCGAAATTTTAATTTGTATCAGCATTATGATATCGATTCGACTGGTGCACTGGCACATCATAAGATCAGAAAAAAACTGGACAAACTTATGACCATCATCAAGACTAAATATGATGCAATAGATCTCAGCATAGAGGATAAAGATAAAATACTGGCGGCCTCCATGGCCAATGCTGCAAGGAACTATGTCAATGCCGCGTCCAGTCAGCTCATCACTACCAGACTCATGGATGTAGTCCGTACCTATCAATCCAGTATCGATGACAAACAGCGTCGGATCGATCTGCTGGATGACAGCCTCATGCACATACGTATAAAATATCCAATTTACAATATCGATGCACAAACTGAGTCAATGATCAGTATCGCCACCAATGTGTCCAACGACCTGTCAGGGGAACAGGCCAGGTATGAGGCTCTTAAAAAAAGTGGTGCGCCACGAGATACGCTCATGTACTTATCAGCGAGGATCAAAGGTCTTGAATCCCAACTCAAGTCGATCAATAGCGGTGAGTCCTTTAACCTGACCAATTTTAATGAAGGGGTCAGTAAAGTATCCTCGATCGAACAAGCCATCGAACGGCTACAATCTCAAATCAATGAAGACAGGATCAGGCATCAACAGACCGTCACCACGATAGAGTCAGGTGCTCTATCACTTATCACTGTCAACCAGGCAGAAGTGCCTATCTATAAATCCAGACCTATGCGAAGTATCCTCGTTTTGGCTACTACTTTTTTATCCTTTGTCAGTTTGTGCCTTTATTATTTACTGAAAAAGCCTGGCGTTTAAGGATTGATATCATGCAGGCATTATCTTATTATATCCAAGATCGACTTTCAAAAAGCCTGGTTTCCTTTGTTGGTTTTTCTGTCCGCTTTGGTGAGTGTATTGACCCACGAGTGGAGTTGTATGTTGATCGCAGTTGGGGTACTTTTTGTATGGGCAAGCAATCAATATATTCCATTGATCTATTTATTGCTGCTCGCTGTCATTCCATTTAGTACAGAAATGGAGCTGCCTGGAGGATTTTCGACTGACTTTCCGGACGAACCATTGATGTGGTGGCTGTTTGGCCTTGGAATGGTATACCTGGTAATGAATCCTGAAAAAATCCGGTCGATGATTAAACATCCATTGACCCTCGTTTTGTTTTTTCACTGGACCTGGATTTTTTTGGTGAGTTTAAGCAGCCAGGATGTAATGGTTTCGGTCAAATATTGGGCATCAAAATCATGGTACATTTTTGTGTTTTATTTTCTGGCCTATATCATTCTTAAAAATGAAAAGCGATGGATGCAATTTGTATGGTGCTCCATCCTTAGTGCCACGGTCACTGTGCTGATCATTGAATACCGGCATGCGTTGACAGGGTTTTCATTTAGCGCTATCAATACCCTGGTCAATCCTTTTTACCGTAATCATGTCAACTATGCCTGTTTATTGGCTTGTATTTTCCCTTATTTGTGGCCCGCCTGGAAAAAATTTGAGCAAAAACCAATTTTTAGGATGGGGCTAGGAGGGATAGCGGTCACCCTGCTAGCAGGCATCATATTCTCATATACCCGCGCTGCTTACCTTGCTTTGTTTAGCATCCTGATTATTTACCCAATATTAAAATTTAAACTGCTTCGTATCACAGCCATGATCACTGTAGTGGCATCGATCGTGGTATTGATCTATTTTCTTTCTGCCAATCGATATTTGGAACTTGCCCCAGATTATAATCAGGCGATTTCGCACACAGATTTCGGTTCTCTTTTGCAGGCCACACCAAAGGGAAAAGACATCTCTACTATGGAGCGTCTGTATCGTTGGGTTGCAGGCACCAGGATGGTCGGTGAGCGGTATTTCGTTGGTTTTGGGCCAGGCAATTTTCATAATTTTTATGATTCATATACCCTAAAGCAGTTTGCAACATATGTCAGTGAAAACAAAGACCGAAGTGGCATCCACAATTATTATCTGATGACTGCCGTGGAGCAGGGTATACCGGGATTGCTATTGTTTTTAGTAGTACTTTATTTTTATTTCCAGACTGCTCAAAATGTATTGACCAGGATTTCGCTGAGGCTCCGGCCCTGGGCTATCGCTTCGATCTGGTCTATGGGAGTGATTCTGAGTATCCTGTTGTTTAATGACATGATAGAAACCGACAAAGTAGGATCTTATTTTTTTATAAATATGGCTATATTAGTCCGACTTAACAGAATGACGGATCAAGATTGATGGCTGGTACCTTGATAATTTTCCTGCAAGAAGTTATCATTCATTTTTAATGTTGGTGCTCATTCGTAAAAACCTTACTTGTCATGCCTATAGAACGTGTATTTGAATTTTTAGATTATCAGGTCGCCCATTATCCACAAGAGAAAGCATTTGGCTCCCGCGCCAATGGCCAATGGAATTTCTACAGCATTAATCAAATAATGGATTCCGCCAAAAGGTTGGCTCAGGGTTTGATGCATGCTGGATATCTTCGGGGGGATAATATAGCGATCATCTCCTATAAAAATCAACCGGAATGGATCATCGCCGACCTTGCGATTCAATATGCCGGTATGGTATCAGTGCCTTTATACCCTACTATCAGTCCCAGCGAATATGAATACATCCTGAAAGAAGCAGAATGCAAAGCTGCTTTTATCGGCGAAGGTGATTTGGAACAGAAAGTTAATGATATAAGAAGTCATCTGCCAGGTTTTAAACAAATTATTGGACTAGATGAAGGGGTAGGAACCATGCACTGGAAGTCCATGTTACGTGACGATCTCGCGACTGAAGTCAATGACTCAATCAACAGGGTAAAGCCGGCCGATTTAATGACTATCATCTATACCAGTGGAACTACAGGTAAACCGAAAGGCGTCATGTTATCTCACCTCAATTTGGCCAGCAATGTCAGGCAGGTTAAAGATTTATTACCGGTTAAGCCGGGTGAACGTGCCATCAGTTTTTTGCCTGTTTGTCATATATTCGAAAGGGCTGCAACTTATGCTTTTATATACTTTGGATTGTCTGTATATCAAACCGGTACCGACAATTTAGGTGGTGACTCCGGCGATCTCAAATCAGTGCACCCTCATTTTTTTACCTGTGTACCCCGTTTGCTTGAGAAGGTCTACGAGAAAATTTACAATAAAGGCGCGGAGCTTACCGGTATCAAGAAAAACTTTTCTTCTGGGCTTTATCACTTACAGATCAGTATGAGTTTGACTTCAAGCCGTCAGGGTTGGATGCTATAAAGTGGGCCATTGCAGATAAACTAATTTTTTCAAAATGGAGAGAGGCACTCGGAGGGTCTGTAAAAGGTATCGTCACCGGCTCAGCCCCCTGTCCTGCTAAAATCATCAGGGTGTTTTCTGCCGCAGGTATACCGGTGAGAGAAGCATATGGATTGACGGAGGCTTCACCGGGTATTAGCTTTAATGAATTTCATCCTTATAAAGCCATCATAGGTACTGTGGGTCCCCTACTACCTGAGGTCGAGGTGAGATTAGACAATTCTGAAGGTATCTATAAAGAAGGTGATGGCGAAATATTGGCCGCAGGAGAAAACATTATGTTGGGATACTACCACCAACCTCAGTGGACTGCCGATGTGATTAAGGAAATAGATGGTAAGATCTGGCTATGCACAGGAGATGTCGGGACTTTTGTGATCGGAAACGATGGAACCAAATTTCTCAAAATAACTGATCGTAAAAAGGAACTGTTCAAGACCTCCGGAGGCAAATATGTCGCACCAGCTCCTATAGAAAGCAAAATCAAAGAAGACTTTATGATCGATAATGTCATGCTGGTGGGCGATGGATTAAAATTCGTGAGTGCATTGATCGTGCCGGTCGAACAGGGTCTGATGAAATGGTGTGCAGACCATCAAATCAGCTGGACCAATATGGAAGATATTTGCAAGCATCCCAAAGTCATCGAATTGTATCAGTCTATTGTGGATAAATACAATCCGCTATTTGGTCATATCGAGCAAATCAAAAAATTTAAATTGATACCTGAAGTCTGGCAACCGATCAAAGCGGATGGCAGTGAAGGAGAGTTGACTCCAACTTTAAAATTGAAAAGAAGGCTGCTCAAAGCAAAGTATGCTTCGTTGATAGAGGGTATGTATGCGGAGTAGATGATTGGGCTCGGCTTCGCCTCGCATTGGTTGCAACGATTCTTTCCGTGCTTTTCCGAGTCCTCCATGGCAACCAAAGTTGCTAAGCAACATAGGTAGAATTGGAGAACTGGAACACTAAATCTGTACAATTTTAGTGAATACAGCTATAACTTCGATTAAAAAATGACATCTACCAACTCCTATTTCGAACTTGTATACGAAGTCACCCGCAATATCCCCAAAGGCCGGGTGACCAACTATGGAGCAATCGCTGATTTTCTTTCACTTGGGTCTGCTCGTATGGTCGGCTGGGCGCTCAATCAATGTCATGGTATGCCGGATGTGCCAGCCCACCGGGTCGTCAATCGATTGGGTGAACTGAGTGGACGATCCCATTTTAAGCCGCCATCAGCTATGGCATCCAGGTTGCGCAAAGAAGGGGTGAAAGTCAAGGAAGATAAGGTCGTGGATTTTGAGTTGATCCTCTGGCACCCAAGAGAAATGAATTTGGAGTGAGAGATCATGGTACTGACCGTGCAACCCCTTGATGGGAAGGACTGTCTATAATTGTATCTCTTGAAACTATAAATTTATTGATATGAAGCAATTTTTATTACTTATTATTTTTTGTATAATAGCCATGAGCGCAGCTGCTCAGCGCGAAGAAACCATATTGTCCAACATGCATTTTTCAGGCATCTGGGGATCCTGGAACAGCATGATCGGCAAGGTAAAAGACGAAAATGTTTATTTCAGAGGAGGGTATGGAGGCTTTGAATTTGGCAAAGACCTTTTATTGGGCTGGGGTGGATATCGGTCCAATGGCAATATCAGGCAAGATGATCTGAGATACCATATGAAGTGGAATGGCCCGGTGGTCAGTTATGCCCCAAAATCATATAAGGCAGTACATCCGATATTTACCTTGATGGTGGCCAATGGCAAACTAGATCCTGATACAGAGCCTTACGATAGGATATTTGTGGTACAACCTTCTTTAGGAGCAGAGCTCAACTTACTTCATTGGTGTCATGCCAGCGTGCACGGCGGATACCGGTTCGTCAATGATGTAGACCTGGGCAATTATACAGATACTGATTTTTCAGGATTGTATGGAGAGTTGGTGTTGAAGTTTGGGATCAGTTGGGGAAGATGGTAGTTGGGCGAGCCGCTAGGTTTGTAAGGACAAGATTGTAGGGGGTACCAAAATGTCGTCCCTACGGGACTTGTGAGGATAGGTCGTCTCGGCAGGACTTAGGAGGATCTCAGTTAAGTTTAATGGAAGTTGGTGCCTTTCGGCCCTTCGTTTATCTCCAGCCCTAAGACCTCCAAATCCTTCCAATACTCATAATAAGACTTTGATACGACCTCAGGATCTTCGATTTCTATCGGATGTTGTAATGCGAGGGGAGCCAGGCACATGGCCATGCGATGATCTTCATATGTTTTAAAGACAGGCGTATCTTTATATGTTGTTTGGCCTTCGATCATATAATATTCGAGACCGCTGATCTTGGACATTTTAGCCGGTAATTGATAGAAGGGCACATGCACTTTTTTGAGTTCTGTTTTCATCGCTGCTATGCGGTCAGTCTCTTTGATACGCAGTGTTTGCAGGCCGGTAAAAATGCCGGTCATACCAGTTGCAGCGCACATAGCCAATACGGTCTGGGCGAGGTCAGGGCATTTGATAAAATCCCATTCGATATGGTCTGGAAGCGGGTCATTTGTTTTAATAAGATGTACGTGATCTGAATGATACGTAGTATGCACATTAAACAGTCTGCCGATATCAGCGATAGCAGCATCGCCCTGGAGACTTTGTTGGGTGACGCCATACAATCTTAGATCAGCATGTTCAGCGATAGCAGCCAGGCTGTAATAATAAGACGCCGCCGACCAGTCACCTTCTACAAATAGATGATTGGCTTGATAAGATTGGGGTTCTATCGTGATCTTGTCATCGACCCAGTCGCTGGCGATACCGAAATGCCGCATCATGGCTAAAGTCATGTCGATATATGGCCTGGAGATGACTTCTCCGATCATGGTGAGTTCTAATCCATTGGGCAGCGAAGGGCCGATCATAAGCAAAGCTGTGATATACTGACTACTGATGGTGGATTTAATGGAGATTTTTCTTTTGAAAGTGGTTAGGTCTACAGGATGAAATTTCAGCGGTGGATATCCCTGTTTTTCGAGATATTCAATGTTTGCACCCATATCATTGAGTGTATTGGCCAGTTCTCCAATAGGCCGTTGTTTCATCCTTTCAGAGCCAGTGAGTATCACGGATCGATTTTGGATGGCCAGGTAAGCAGTCAAAAATCTAAATGTCGTACCTGCTGCTCCGGCATCTAATACTTCATCCGAAGCGTCTAATAGCGATTGCATCAAGTTAGTGTCTTTGGATGTAGACAGGTGGTCCAGCTTGATATCAGCTACTTTAGAAAGTGCCTGCATGATCAGAGCACGATTACTGATACTCTTGGACCCATCGAGATGGATATCCCCTTTGATGGATGGGTTTTTAAAATGTATTTTGATTTTATGAACACTCATGGATAATCTTAGATTAGGTAGGAGATTGCGAGAAATGCTGATTGCTATAAAATGGAATGCTTATTCGGTCAATATGCTCCTTCAAGGAGCTGTCTTGCAGAGAAGGATAATGTATCACATCCACAAAATAGGGCAGTGCACTTTCTTCAAAATCTGATAATAAGCGGAGGATCGTTATTGAATCAACCTGCTTATTCATAATGACCAAATCAATATCACTGCCAGGTTTAAAATTTCCCTTTGCTCGGCTGCCAAACAAACGAACAGCCTTAATTTCAGAGTATTTACTCAATATATCATTTATTGTAAGTTTGTCCCTTTGAGATAGCCCTGTGTCCATCTTTTTTATAATTCTGATTTTAAAAAGAAATAAAGTTTTTCAATTACCGGGTAAATACTGGTTCTTAATTGATACTCTAATTGTAGAAATTTTTGACCGCTGTAATCATGTGATAATTCGTTTCTAAGTTCCAATCCATCCATTAATTCCTGGGCATAATTGATATAACCACTTTGCTGGGCAAGTCGAATAGTTTCTTTTGGGGAGGGTTTGAAATTAAATTCCTTTTCTTCCAAAAAGTCTTTTAGAGTCTTCCAGGCAACTTCGATTGTGAATTCAAACCTTTGGACTATTCCATTTCTTTCCAATTCAGAAGGTTCTTTTAACTCAATAGCTTCTTTCAGCCTAAAAAATGCTTTTTCAAAATTCTCAAATCGTTGCTTCCATCTTACATCTTTATTCTCCTGCATCACAAGTGATTTTAAAAACCTTTTTTACCAATGTACTCTAATCTCCTGGATCAAATCAGGATGCAAGCTCCTGGCCACCGGACAGGTCAAAGCTGTACGCTCCATCAATTCTTTTTCAGCATCGCTGTAAGATTTGTCTTTGGGCATCTGGATGGTCATCTCTATCTTGCTGACCCTTCGTGGATCAGAGGCCATGTGCTTGATGATCTCGGCAGCAGCTCCATCTATATTGATATTGTTTTTATTACCCACGATACCCATCGTAGTCAATGCACAGCTAGCGAGAGAGGTCGCCAATAAATCGGTGGGAGAAAAGGCTTCCCCTTTGCCCTGATTGTCGACAGGAGCATCTGTCTCGATAGATTTGCCGGATCGCACATGGATCGCTGTGGCGTGGAGGCCACCTTCGTAGTACACGGTAGAAGTAATCATGAAGCAAAAATACGAAGAATGTGTAAGAGCGAAGCTCAGTCGAAAATGGATCGACCCAAAATAAATGACCGCATCATTGGTAGCTGAACGTATTCGGGTCCGAACGACTTAATTTTGATGAAAAGCCTGCGAAACAAAATCCAATACTTCCGGTAAAGCAGCTCGCCAATATACCCAGCTATGTTTACCATCGCGGGTTCTGAACTCATGGGGTATCTCCTGTTTACGCATGGCGATATGGGCCAAAGAATTGCCTTCGTACAAAAAATCATCATCGCCACAATCGATATACCATCTTACTGCTTTCTTTTGATCTTCCGGGACATTGTTGATCAGGTGCAATACACTTTGTTTTTCATAATACGCTTTGATTTGAGCGTCGGTAGCCGTTGAATCTGATCTTTTGACTCTCGTCATAGCATCTTCCAGGCTTAGTGGACCGGTCCCGGCACTGAGCGGGCAGGCTGAGGAGAACAACTCCGGATGATGCAAAGCATAGGTGAAACTACCATCACCACCCATAGACAGCCCTGCTATGGCCCGATATCTTTTATCGCTTTTGATTCTGTATTTTTTTTCTACAAAAGGCATAAGCTCTTTAAAGAAAAAATCTTCGTAGAGCCAGGTACCTGTAGCATTGTTGGAATAACCTCGTCTTCCGGTATTAGCATCCGGCATGATGATGATCATCGGTGTAGCCTTGCCTTCATTGATGGCTTTGTCTGTGATATTCTGTACTTCGCCAAACTGTACCCACCCTGTCTGATCATCGCCTCCACCGTGAAGTAAGTAGAGCACGGGGTAGCTGCGTGAGGAAGTCTCATAATCCGGAGGCAAATAGATCGCATACTTACGTTCCATATTGAGGATTTTGCTGGGCAGAGAGAGATTGTCATAGACTTTGCCTGATTGTGCAGTCATGCCAAAAGCGAAAATACTGCTGACCAGGAATGAAACAAATCGAATCATAGTTGAATGATTTTATGAATGAAACTACAAGATATTAAATTCTTGAAGAATAAGGATTGTCCCATGTCAATAGTCCTCAATCAAATTATCCATGACTGCAGTCTTTATCACCGGGAAAATGTATTAAAAATTGTTGCATTGCCAGGTATTCCCCAAAGACGGAATCAATCTGTGCATTGAATCAGGTGTTTAATCTGTAGTGTACAAGAGTTTATCTAAATGAACCTGACTGTTACCATGGAGATCCAAGGGATATTTAATACATTTGATCAAACTCTTTTTCTAAAATTATTATGAAGCAAATCATATTTTTTTTATCGATAATTCTTTTGGGGGTAACCTGCAAAATGGATACATCCAGGGACCATGCTTTTTCTACCTGGACCTTCAAGGGGGGAGATGCCGGTAGTCGGAATTACAGCAGTCACGATCAGATCAATACGACTAATGTGGGCCAGTTGCATCTGGCATGGTCTTATGCATGTGGAGGGGCAGATCCTACAGGGAGAAGCCAAATTCAATGCAGTCCGATCATCGTCGACAGCATTCTATATGGCACATCGCCTACCCTGGATCTTTTTGCTTTAAATGCTTCATCCGGAAAGGAAATCTGGCGTAGCAGGCCACCGGGAAGAAATTCCGGACTTGGGGTCAATCGTGGAGTGATGTATTGGACAGATGGCAGTCAGCGACGCATATATTATTCATTCACACATCGCTTATATGCATTTGATGCCATGACCGGTGCACCGGTACTGGACTTTGGTGACAAAGGAAGTATAGATATGCATGATGGACTGGGTGTCGCTGCTGATAGCTTGTACGTAATGGCCAATACTCCCGGGGTCATCTATAAAAATAATATCATCATGGGATCCCGTGTGTCCGAGGGTCCTGATGCCGCCCCGGGATACATCAGGGCTTATGATGCCCTGAGCGGCAAATTGGTCTGGGTTTTTCATACCATCCCTCATCCTGGCGAACCCGGTTATGAGACCTGGCCGGCTGATGCATGGAAAAAAGTAGGTGCAGCCAACAGTTGGTCGGGCATGTCTTTGGATCCGGATCGGGGAGTAGTCTATGTACCTACCGGGTCTGCCGCTTTTGATTTTTATGGCGGCAATAGAAAGGGGCAAAATTTATATGCAAATTGCGTTTTGGCTCTTGATGCTGCAACGGGAAAACTAAAATGGCATTATCAAACGACGCATCATGATATCCTGGATCGTGATCTGCCGGCTCCGCCGGTCTTGATTCAAGTGAAGAAAGATGGCAAGACTATCGATGCTTTGGCCCAGGCCACCAAACAAGGATATTTGTTTGTACTTGATCGGGATACGGGTCTGCCTGTTTTTCCTGTCGATGAAGTCCCGATGCCCAAGTCAGATTTGCCCGGTGAAGAATCCTGGCCCACACAACCTGTCCCTACCTTACCCAAACCCTATGCGAGGCAAAACTTTGACGCAAGCATGGTCAACGATCTGCATGCAGATTCATACGACTACTTAATGAAGCAATTTAATACAGTCAGGTCTGGCGGACCTTATCTGCCACCCGGGTTAAAAACAGGGATTGTATATCCCGGGTATGATGGCGGAGCAGAATGGGGTGGTCAATCCTATGATCCCAATACAGGAATATTGTACCTGAATAGCAATGAAATGCCCTGGCTGCTCACGATGGTCGACCTCACTCCGGACAAATCGATGGACAATGCCAAAAATTATGCCAGAGGATTGTTTCTGCGTAATTGTGCTATTTGCCACGGGGCCGATCGAAAAGGTGACGGCGGCAAAGTATACCCGGCTATAGACCAAACGCAAAAAAAATATACCGTTGCTCAATTACGAGCTTTATTGCATGAAGGACGGCGATTGATGCCTTCATTTAAATACATTGACTCCTCCGATCTTGATGCCATCATGGCCTATATACGGGATGAACCTGTCAAACCTTTGAAGGGCGCTTCAAAATTTACACCCGAAATACCTTATAGTATGACGGGATATATCCGGTTTACTGATCATCATGGATTTCCGGCAGTCAAACCACCCTGGGGCACGCTCAACGCCATCAACCTAAATACCGGTCAATATGAGTGGACGGTGCCTTTAGGTGAGATCGATTCTTTGACCCGCAAAGGCATCCCCATCACAGGCACAGAAAACTATGGTGGACTATTGAATACGGCAGGAGGACTGATATTTATCGGGGCCACCAAAGATGAAAGATTCAGAGCTTTTGATAAAAAAACCGGCAAAATGCTTTGGCAATATGATCTTCCAGCGGGTGGATATGCTGCTCCGGCTACTTACAGTGTCAGCGGTAAACAATATGTCGTGATCGCTTGTGGAGGTGGTAAAATGGGCACCAGGAGTGGGGATCAGTACCTGGCTTTTGCATTGCCGTGATTTCGATTGCCTCCAAATTCAATTTAATTGCAATAATTTAATTACTTCGTTTCTATACAGTTTCCCAATAGGTATTTCTTTATTGCCCATTCCAATGGTCTCTGGTGTAAATGTTTTTACCTGGTGCAGAGCAACGATAAAAGATCTGTGGACCCGTATGAATTTTGATTCCGGCAGCATGTCTTCTACGGAGCTGATTGATTGCCTGGTGACGATCAGACCGGTGGTGGTATATACTTTGATATAGTCTTTCATACTTTCGATATAAAGCATGTCTGCAAGCATGACCTTGACCATTTTACGATCTGCTCTAAAATAGACAAAGGGTTCGTTTTTAAAAACTTCTTCCCGAATGAATTCTGTAGGGATAACTTCTTTTGTAGGGAATGATTTATTAATAGCTTTGAGAAATCTGTCAAATGCAATCGGTTTTAGCAGATAATCCGTGATATCGAGTTCATACCCTTCCAGGGCATATTCCTGAAAAGCTGTGGTGATGATGGTTTTTGGAGGTTTTTTTAATGTTTTTAGAAAGTCATTGCCATTCAATTGGGGCATTCGGATGTCGAGAAACATCAGTTCCACTTCATGTTGATGTAGAAAGACCAAAGCTTCCAAGGCATTGGCGCATGACCCGATCATTTCGAGTGTAGGGACTTGCGAGATATATTGACGCAGCACCTCTCTCGCTCTGGGTTCATCATCTACCACCAGGCATTGGACTTTTTTAGATTCTATCATAGACCATTTCTGTGGTTTGTGTTGATAAAGGTTGCTCTACACTATTGGGTTGAAGTTCTATTCTGAGATTGACTATAAATACATCAGCTTCATTCGTAAAAGTTAGGTCATGACGCCCAGGATAAATTAGGGATAGTCTTTTAATGACATTTTCTATGCCGATACCCTGGGTCAGTGATTTGGGCTCTGGCTCAAATGCTTTGCCGTTGATCAATTTCATTTTCATTTGCTGTCCTTTTAATTGTACGGAGAGGCTGATCCACGGATGATCAATTAATTGGCTGGTACCGTGTTTAAAACAGTTTTCTATCAACGGCAATAAAAGTAAGGGTGCGATGTACAGATCGTTGGTGAGATCTGGCAGGTCTATCTGAAGATCCAGTTTATTGCCATACCTGATTTCTTCCAGTTCGATATAGTCTTTTACCAATTTTAATTCTTTTTCGAGGGAGACGACAGTTTGATCGCTTTCATATAAGATAAATCGCAACAGGTCTGACAGGCTGGTGATCATTTTAGCAGCTACCGGCGCTGTAGTTTGAGTATAAGAATATATATTGTTCAAAGTGTTAAATAGAAAATGAGGATGTACCTGTGCTTTAAGTAATTGTAACTGGGCAGCCGTATTTTCGTTTTGCAACTGCATATTGCGTTGGTTCTTAATATACCAATGTTTCATCAGTTTGATTGCCGCCGCCAAGCCACCAATGGTGATGCCCCCTCTCAATCCGGCCAGCAGGGACAGCAGAAAAGAAGTATTGATCGAATCCCATTTTTGAACATCAAATAAATGGTATCGTACTATTGGTAAAAAATATGTGCCGATGACCGCCGAAATGCATGCAGTCATAATAAATAATAACAGGATCCAGCCTATAGCTTGTACATATAATCCTTTGATCACATATCGCGGAATGACAAAATACATCAAAGAATAGGTCAAAAACATGTGCGATGTGAGGAAAAATAAGGAATCAACCAACGCGATTGGAAGGCGATCCAGGCTGGGTAGAAAACTGAATTTTGCCGTGTAAGAGTATAGTATCCCAAAAAACAGCCACCAGAATATCCAGAATACCAAATGCCTTTGCCATCTGAATTTTTTTTCTTCGGAAAAGATGAATAAGTGTTGATCCATGACTTTGCGATAAAGTTAAGGGGTAAAGTGCTTAATTTTATTTCCTTGAAAGAGAAGCAGCTAGAAAGCCTGATTTCGTAGACTAAATGACTTCATCGCTAAAAAGATGTGCTAATTCCTTTTTTGTCCTTCCTTATTTTTTAAGGATGGCCGCTACGTAGTTTTTTCCCGGATTGTTTTTGGTTTGAAGCCCATAAGCTTTAATGACCTGGTCGAGAGCATATTCGAGTTTCAGCTTTACGGTTACATTTTTAATATTCAGTCTACGGCTGCCAAGGATTTCCGTATATATCAATTCACTGGTGGAATCATAAAATTTTATGACATTGCCCATCAAAGGTTGTTTATTATACTCTACTACCCAATAGCCGTTGGAAGATACATATGGGTGAGGCTTTTTTATTCCTTGCTGAGCCTGCATGGGTAGTGCTGATAAATAGAGGAAGAAAAGGATGACCGTTTTTTGAATTAATTTTTTCATATTTATTTTTATTTAAGGCAAACCTAGTCTCCTTGTAAAGCGGAAGTATTTCAAAAAGGCTCAAAGTGGATTGTAGAGAGACAGACAGGCTAAAAAAACAGACAAAGTCTTTTTGAAGTCAATAGGCCCTCCTTGTATTGATTAATGAACGTGCAGATAAGTGAGAAGCACCTCGATCATCTTGATTCAAATTCATTCAGGCAAGGCAGTTTATGGTGCCGCCAGGGTTGCCCTTACTTACTAATTACTAATTACTATATTTGACTTTATATGGTAAAACAGTTTTCAGTCATACTCCTGGTCGTTTTTCTCAGTGCATGTGGTTCTAAAAACTCAGCGGATGTAATCCTGATCAATGGTCATTTCTATACGATGGTCACGGAGGGTGATACGATAGCTGCACTGGCAATAAAAGCCGGGAAAATTATAGATCTGGGGAGTACTCAAAATATATTGAATTATAAAAACAGTGAGACCACGCTGATCGACCTGGAGGGTCATACAGTTCTACCCGGATTTACCGACTCGCACATCCACCCTATCAGTGGAGGCCTGGCCCTATTGGAGTGCGATCTGACAGACCTCAATACTGCCGACCAAATCATAGATAGTATCAGGAATTATGCAGCAAGGAATCCAAGCCATACCTGGATCAGGGGAGAAAGCATGTGGTTATCAGCTTTCAAACAGGGCAATCCACAAAAATCTGTTTTGGATTCGATCATTCCAGACCGGCCTGTATTTATCTCTTCTAGTGACGGTCACAATGCATGGGTCAATAGTAAAGCACTTGCGCTAGCCAATATCACCCGCGAGACACCGGACCCACTCAATGGTAGGATCGAAAGAGATCCGATCACACAGGAACCCAGCGGCACCTTGCGTGAGACTGCTCAGGACCTGGTCAGTCACCTGCTGCCAAAATATACCACAGAAGAAAGAAAACAAGCTTTGCTGGTAGCACTCCAACTGGCCAATCAATATGGTCTCACCAGCCTGGTAGAAGCCTCAGCCGGTCCGGAATACATTGAGACCTATCTCGAACTGGAAAAAGAAAATAAACTCACGGCCCATATCAATATTTCTATTTACGGTGATATCAGCAAGGGTATGTCCATGGTGGACGAAGTCATAGCCCTCAGAGCTAAATATGGACCCCTATCAAATGGGATCAATCTCAACCAAGTCAAGCTGTTTATGGATGGCGTCGTAGAAGGCAAAACTGCAGCTATGCTGACAGATTATGCCGATGATCATCACAAAGGCATAGCCAATACCTCGCCGGATACAGCTATGGCGGTGATAGCTGCCCTGGACAAAGCGGGATTTCAGATCCATGTACATTCGATCGGCGATGCAGCTACGCGCATGACCCTGGACGCTTTTGAGTATGCCCTGAAAACGAACGGACCCAGAGACAGCAGGCATCATATCGCACACTTGCATGTGATCCACCCGGATGATTATGATAGATTTAAATCCCTGGGAGTGATCGCTAATATTCAGGCATTGTGGGCGACCCTCGAAGACAGCTATATGACTGAATTAAATTTTCCTTATCTGGGCAAGGAGCGTATCGAATGGCAGTACCCTATCGGATCATTGAAGCGGGCAGGTGCCACCCTGGCATTTGGAAGTGACTGGAATGTGAGTACTCAAAATCCATTTTATTGTATGCAGGTGGCAGTGACCCGCAGAGGACCTGATAGTATATCCCGCCCACCATGGACACCCCAGCACCTGATCGACCGATATAGTGTAGTGCATGGATATACGGCAAATGGGGCCTATCTCACCTTTAGAGAAAAAGAATCAGGCACTTTAGAAAAAGGGAAATGGGCAGATCTAATCGTATTGGATCAGGATCCACTGCTTTGCGATACTTTCTCCATCTATAAAACGAAAGTGTTGAAGACCTATTTTAAAGGGAAATTGGTATATAAAGAGTACTAGAAGTATACTGCTTTCAGTCCCTGCTGGCACTCACCCGATCAAAATACTCTGCGGAGGGAAGGTTTTTGATGCATAAGGACTCCAGTTGTTGATAAGTGCCATTAAACGCATTGAAGTCAACTTCCTGCCGGATACCTTCTATCTTGCCACTGTTGGCGTACTGCCAGAAATTCCATTGCCGGTTGTTGCCCAGTTCAGGCGCTTTATCGTTATACCGGGCTATCCAGATGGGGTAGTCCTCGAAGCGACCTGCTATAAACCTATAATAGGCCTTAAGATTGGTGTAGATGATAGGTTTGGTATTGAATGCAGTGGATATGATATCCAGCCAGATAGTCACATTTTTGACTAATTCTTCCGGGTCATCGTAATCTGTCACTTCCATGTCCAGCACCGGAGGGAGGTCACCATTTTGCATGCTTACATTCATCATAAAATTTTGTGCCTGCAGGGATGGATCGAGATTTGGCCGAAAAAAATGGTAAGCACCCCTTTTGACTCCTGCGAGCTTTAACGCCTTCCAGTTTGAATAAAACAGCGTGTCACAGTGTTCTTCTCCTTCAGTGGCTTTGATGAAAGCAAAAGAAACTCCCTGTTCTTTTACTGCTGACCAATCCACTTTGCCTTGAAAATGAGAGACATCTATGCCATGAATCTCGTAAGCCATAGGTCGATCATTGGAAACTCCGCAGCCGACTATAAACAAAATGTTGGTGACAAAAAGAAACTTTAAAATCATGATTACCTAACCCTAACGTTAAGATGGCCTCTAAGTCACATATTTATTATGATATATTTATCAACATTCTGTTAATTTTCTGTATTATATGAGGTTATTTTTGCGGAAATTCCAACCTAAGCATGACTTTAAGATCACAATACAATACTGCCATAGCTAAAACGAGTCCTTTTCCGCTAAGCCTGGAAATCACTTCAGCCCGGGGAGCAAACCTATATGGTATTGATGAAAAAAAATATCTGGATTTCATCTCCGGTATCGGGGTAAGCAATCTTGGACACCACCATCCGGACATTATACAAGCCATACATGACCAGGCAGACCTTTTTTTGCATACAATGGTTTATGGCGAGCATATCCAGGCCCCCCAGGTATTATTGGCTGATTTGTTGACAAGCCAGTTGCCACCTTCATTGAACCAGGTATACTTTCATTCATCAGGCACAGAAGCGATTGAGGCAGCGATGAAACTAGCAAGAAAACTTTCAGGTAGGCCGACCCTGATCTCTTGCACCAATGCCTATCATGGCAGCACCTACGGGGCGATGAGTTTGATGAGTGATGAGACCAAGACCAATCCTTATGGGCCCTTGGTGCCCGAGATCGAGCACATTGTATTTAATGATATCAGCTCCCTGGATGTGTTAAATGACCAAGTGGCAGCGGTGATCCTGGAGGTCGTGCAGGCTGAAGCCGGTATCTATGTGCCTACAGCGGAATTTTTAAAGGCGCTGCGGTCAAGTTGTGATACCTATGGCATCCTGCTGATCATCGACGAGATCCAATCCGCCATGGGCAGGACCGGCAGTTTATTTGCGTTTTCTTCTTATGACCTGGTACCGGATGTTTTAGTGTTGGGTAAAAGTTTTGGAGGTGGCTTACCATTGTCAGCGGTGATCGCAGACTATGAAAAAATGAGGTCACTCGCTGAAGACCCGCCTTTGACCCATATGACTACTTTTGGAGGTCACCCTCTATCTTGCGCTGCCGGGCTGGCTTCATTAAAAATATTGTTGGCGAGTGATATCATCCATCAAAGCCGGTTAAAAGCTGAGCGGTTTATCGAAAAAATAAATCACCCATTGATCAAAGAATTAAGACTCACTGGAGGATTGTGGATGGCTATTGATTTTCAGGATGCTGAACTGGTACAAAAATTGATTCCCCTTGCGCAGGAAGGGGGGCTATTGATCGATTGGTTCTTATTTAATGATAGTTCCATACGGATTGCCCCACCTTTGACCATCACTGATATGGAGCTGGATGAAGCTGCTGATATATTGATCAATGCATTGGATATGCTTGCAGTCAATCATTCTGTCCCTTTCGTTTAACCACAAATTGTCATTTTTTTTCAATTCAAGTCAGAGATTTTTGAGCATCCCTTTATATGCTGTCACAACCTGAGCCTGGCGCAGATTGGATTGTTTTATATTTGGGTATAATTCTATCTAAAACTATACGAATATGATTTCAGGAGATGCATTGGTATTTACATTAGGCCTGTTGGATCAGGGATTTGCCAAAACAGCCCATGGCCTGATAAGAGGTTCCGATCGATTCAAAGTGAGGGCAGTGGTAGATCCTGCTTTCGAAGGCAAAGATGCAGGTATTGTCATGGATGGCCACCACCGAGACATCCCAGTGCTTGGATCAGTGGATGAAGCGCTTCGGATATATCCTGAAATCAAATATGCTATCGTGGGCATTGCGCCCATTGGCGGTAAACTACCTGCTGAATTATTAGATCAGTTACTCTTCAGCGCCAGGAGAGGACTCTCCCTCGTCAGTGGTTTGCACGAATATGTCAGTGATCAGCGGGCCATTGCAGAAGCCGCCAATCAATTCGGTGGCACCATCACCGATATCCGAAAACCAAAACCTAAATCGGAACTGCATTTTTGGTCAGGCAAAATCTTTGAAGTTAAGTGTCCGATCATAGCAGTGATCGGCATGGATTGCGCCATTGGTAAAAGAAGTACTGTCCGATTTTTATTAGACGGATGTAAGGCAGCCGGCCTCAAAGCGGAAATGATTTTTACCGGGCAGACCGGATGGATGCAAAGCGGAAAGTATGGTTTTGTGCTCGACTCTACTTACAACGATTTTGTATCTGGTGAATTGGAACACGCCATCGTAGCTTGTTATGAGCATGAAAAACCGGATGTTATTTTTTTGGAAGGTCAGTCCTCCCTGCGGAATCCGAGTGGGCCATGCGGGTCTGAATTGCTGATATCAGGCAATGCCAAAAAAGTGATCTTGCTTCATGCTCCTAAGCGGATATTTTTCGATGATGATCCTGCCTGGGGTAAAATACCTTCGGTACAGTCTGAAATCAATCTTATCAAAGCATATGGAGCTGAGGTCATCGGTCTGGCTTTAAATACCAATGGATGTACTGCGTCAGAAGCACTACAATTTAAACTGGAACTGGAAAATGAAATTCAATTGCCTGTGGCTTTGCCTTTGGAAGAAGGGGTTGATGCTCTCGTTTCTACTGTACAAAATTGCTTGTTAACTCTTAAATAGTATTTCATGTCCTCTAAACTGCTATTACGCCTGGCCGCTTTCACTATGTTTGTTTATTATATCTTACATTTTACATCCATCCCAAATAAAGGCATGCTGAATGACACTCTTCCAGATAGTTTGTCAACTCCTATGACCCAACTAAAAATAAATTATATCGGACGGGACACTGATTTTCAGATCTTCTATGAATCCAATATATATGCTTTCAGTATGGCCCTGGCACTCGTGTTTATCCTGTTATGGATGTTATCTGATCTGACTGAAAAATATAAAATCATTGCCGCGAGGCTATTGATCCCATTCATCTTTTTTTTAATATTACTGGGTGGAGAAGAGTTACTGTACGGGCATTCATTTGCTGGAGCCCTCAGCCTTATATCCGCTCTATTAACCGGAATTGCTTTCTTTAAGATGCGGGGACTATCCATTAAAATCAATTTGATCCCAGATGAGGACTGAGCCCTTGGATTTTATGCCGGAGTGCTACCAGGTTGGTATAAAGATCCTGAGAAATGGCTGGAGCTTCTTTCCACCATAGATCAATTCAAACAGTATAAGATTACTGGTAAGTACTTTATACAGTTTACCGGGTTTTATTTTATCGTGCAGGCTATAGTTTATCTGTTCTTCTGGCAGCTATTTGATTGGAACCGTCATCTTAAAAAAGTCAATGTGGCCAACCGGGCCATTTCGCACATCGCCAATATTCAAATAACAAATTTATTCCTATTGGTATCCAGGTTGTGTTTTTTATTTACGGTTGAGCTGCATCATACCGCCAATGGTAAGTTTTTTTAGGCGGCATGGCCGGATTCTGGTTGATGCGTAAGATACAACAATTTGTTTTTTCGCGCTTCCATAATCGGTTCGTTCACTTGCTGACCATGGTGTTTATCGCAGGAGTTTTATTATTTACCTTGCCGTGGTTTATAAAAATGTGATTAAGTCATATCTTAGTTTTTTCACAACTTAACTTCAATTAAAATGAACTCAACCTCCATCTTGAAAAATTCCAGAAGAGCCTTCATCAAAAAAACAGTGGCTGCTAGTTCCCTAGTGGCAGCCGGACGAGCATTGCCTGGATGGAGCGCAGCCAGTTACCGAAGGATCATAGGCGCCAACGAATTGTTCCGTGTTTCGATTATGGGAGTCAATTCGCGTGGTGCAGCATTGGGGGCGACTTTTGCAAATCAACCAAATTGCGACCTTATCCACGTGTGTGATGTAGATAGCCGGGCCCTGGCATCTTTTCGAAAGACTATCTCCGGGATACAAGCGGCGCCGACTAAAGGCTTTAAAGATTTTAGACTTTCGTTGGAGTCAAAAGATATAGATGCATTGGTGATATCGGCACCGGACCATTGGCATGCACCGGCAGCACTGATGGCTATGAAAGCAGGCAAACATGTATATCTTGAAAAACCATGCAGCCACAATCCCCACGAAGGCGAGATCATCGTCGAAGCAGCCACCAAATACAATAGAAAAGTACAAATGGGCAATCAGCGCCGTTCTTACCCTCATGTAGTGCAAGGTATAGAGGAACTCCAATCTGGAGCCATCGGCCGGGTGTATATTGGCAAAGGATGGTATACCAACAATCGGGCATCTATCGGGATTGGAAAAGAAACCGCTGTGCCAGACTGGTTGGATTGGAATCTCTGGCAGGGACCGGCTCCACGAAGCGCTTTTAAAGACAATGTCGTACATTATAATTGGCATTGGTTCTGGCACTGGGGTACTGGTGAAGCGTTAAACAATGGTACCCATATGATCGACTTACTGCGTTGGGGCATGAAAGCGGATTTTCCTGTCAAAGTCAGTTCAAACGGGGGAAGGTATCGATATAAGGATGATTGGCAGACCCCGGATACCCAGGTCATCAATCTTGATTTTAAAGAAGGCATGTCCATGACCTGGGAAGGCAGGTCCTGCAATGGCCGGTATATCGAAGGCAGCTCAGTCGGAGTCGAGTTTTATGGTGAAAAAGGAAGTCTGTTTATGGATGGAGGAGATAGCTATACCCTCTACGATTTAAACAATAAAGTGATCAAAGAAGTAAAGCCATCTCAGCAATCCGATCCACGCAATGTGGCCAATCCCTCAGAATACCTCGATGGATTACATGTGCAGAATTTTTTTCAAAGTATCAATGGCAAGGAATCTTTGCATTCGGATATCGACTCGGGGTATAAAAGTACGCTATTGATGCAATTGGGCAATATCGCCTATCGCATGGGTCACTCATTGGATATTGATCCCTTGAATGGTCATATTCTCAATGATTCGGCAGCTATGAAATTGTGGTCGAGAGCATATGAGCCCGGGTGGGAGATGAAATTATAAGGTGTAGAAAAATCTGTCAAAACTAGCTGATCCCAGTCGGCTTACAAAATATAGTACATGAGCTAATATAAGCCGTAAATTTTATCTACTTTAGACACGCGCTAATAACTTATTTATAGTTGACTTGAAGATTTAAAGCGTTATTTATGCTTTCATTTAAATCCAGGTTGTTAGAGCAGACCTTTATTCATTAATAATTTTTTGTATGAGTTCAAGACGATCATTTGTAAAAACAGTAGGAGCTGGTGCTGCATGGGCATCGGTAGCACCATTTGCCGTGGAAAAAATTATTGTTTCTCCGGCTTTATCTCCGCTGCGTATAGGGATCATCGGTGCTGAAAATTCGCACACGATTGGTTTTGGCAAAATGTTTAATATCGACAAAAAATTTCCGGAGGTTTCACTTACACATGTATGGGGAGAGACGGACACATTTGCACAGAAAGCAGCGGAGGGTGGGCACATACCCAATATCGTTAAAGATCCATCAGAAATGCTCGGCAAGATCGATGCCTTGATCGTAGATCATCGCCATGCTCAGTATCACCTGGCTGCTGCAACTCCTTTTGTCAAAGCCGGAATCCCTACTTTTATAGATAAACCATTTTGTTACCGGGTAGAAGAAGGTAAGGCTTTTTTGGAATTGGCCCGAGCTCATAAGACACCTGTGACCTCTTTTAGCACTGTGGCACACACTGCCGCCACTTACGATATCAAACAGCAGGTCTCTGAGATGAAAGATATCAATCATGTTATATGTCATGGACCTGTAGATCTTGGTTCTCCGTATGGGGGTATCTTTTTCTATGGGATTCATCTTGTCCAGCCCCTGATGTTCGTCTTTGGAGATGAAATCGCCAGGGTCAAAATCACCAGGGACGGCATAAAGGGTAGTGCTGCGCTGGTATTTAAAAATGGTTTATATGCCACTTTGATTTTTAAAAATAAAGCCTATGGGTGGGAGACCTTCGTAGAAACCCCCAAGGCCCTGGTTCAATTAAAATCCCGTACCGAGGAAAAAGAACCCGGTATGGTCTACACGGATATGATTCAAATGTTCAGGACCAGGGTAGAACCCCGGTCACATAAAAGCATGTTGACCGAAGTAGCCATCCTGGAGGCATTAGAGCGCTCTGCACAAAACGATCTCTGGGTGGATGTAAACGCTATTGATTAAGATGGCTGGTGCTTCCTCTCCATCTACAATGACGAAGGCTTTCGATTGGTCGAGGTTTGTCTCCATGAGTATCCTTGGGCTGATGTTTTTTATTTTTGGGTTCGTATCCTGGCTCAATGCCATTTTGATCCCTTATTTTAAGATTGCCTGCGAACTGACCAATTTTCAATCCTACCTGGTAGCCTTTGCTTTTTACCTGGCCTATTTTTTTATGTCGGTGCCTTCAGGTTATTTATTAGAAAGGATAGGATTTAAGCGAGGCATCATGTATGGTTTTTTTATGATGGCAGCAGGGGCTTTTGTATTTATCCCGGCGGCACTAAGCAGAGCTTATGCTATATTTTTATTGGGCTTATTTATGATTGGTACCGGGCTGGCTTTGCTGCAGTCTGCAGCCAATCCTTTCGTGACGATCATAGGACCAATAGACCGGGCTGCACAACGCATCAGTATCGTCGGCATGTGCAATAAAGTGGCGGGGATATTGGCACCACTCATCTTTGCAGCAGTCGTGTTGAAAGTGACGGATAACGAATTGTTTAAAACCATCAATAGTGGCACTTTGTCCCTCGTCGAGAAGTCGGGTTTGTTGGATCAGTTGGTGCAGAGGGTGATCGTGCCTTATACCATACTTGGTTTTGCCTTGATCCTCATCGGTTTGATGATCAGATATTCTCCTTTGCCGGACATCAATCCTGAACAAAACAATCAGGAAGAAAAGACTGAAGGTGCCTTGAGCAAAACAAGTGTCTTCCAGTTTCCCTATTTGATCCTTGGGGCACTGGCCATATTTTTTCACGTTGGATCTCAGATCATAGCGATTGATACCATCATCGGTTATGCCGGTACGATGGGTCTCAATTTGTTGGAAGCTAAGGCATTTCCCTCTTATGTATTGTTCGCGACGATGTGTGGATATATTATTGGCATAGTGACTATCCCAAAATGGATCAGTCAAAAGAAAGCACTCCTGCTATGCACTTTATTGGGCTTCGTATTGTCGATAGGGGTTTTACTTTTTAAGGGCCCGGTAGTGGTATTTGGGCATCCAACAGACATATCGATATGGTTTTTGGTAGCTCTTGGCTTGCCCAACTCATTGATCTTTGCCAATATCTGGCCATTGGCTATTAAGGGATTGGGCAGGTTTACCAAGCTGGGATCTTCGATTATGATCATGGGATTGTGTGGCAATGCGATCACCCCTTTGATTTACGGTCGACTGGTAGATATATTTGATGCGCGGATAGCATATGCGATCCTGATCCCATGCTATCTTTATCTGATCTTCTATGCCCTTTTTGGTCATAAAATAAAACACTGGAGCCCGGTACCTCAATCTATACTCAGGGATGGAAAAAATTAAAATTATCAATGGCAGGTTGATTACCCCTTACAGAATCATCGATCAGGGTTCTATACTGATAGAAGAAGGCAAGATCACCGCTATTAATCAAAATGATCAGGAGCATGCAGGTGTACATATCATAGATGCCCGGCATCAGTACGTAGCTCCGGGATTTATCGATATCCACGTGCATGGAGGAGGTGGTCATGATTTTATGGATGGCACTGTAGAGGCTTTTCTTGGAGCAGCTAAATTGCATGCCCGGCATGGCACGACTTCTATGGTGCCCACCACCCTTACTGCAGAGGCTGAAGATCTGATCCGTACTTTTAAAATGTATGATATCAAAAAAAGAAAATCACCAGGGTTCTGAGTTTTTGGGATTACATATCGAAGGACCCTATTTCGCTATGAATCAAAAAGGTGCCCAGGATCCAAGATATATCCGGCTACCAAGGCGCGTAGAATACGAAGAGATTTTAAAACATACATCCGATATAATGAGGTGGAGTGCTGCTCCGGAATTGGAAGGCGCTATGGAGTTTGCCAGGTATATCCAGACTAAAAATATATTGCCTTGTATCGCCCATTCTGATGCTACCTCTGAGGAAGTAGTGCTGGCGTTGGAACAAGGCTTTACGCATGTGACGCACCTATATTCCGCCATGTCAGGAGTGATGCGACGCCATGCCTATCGTTATGCAGGAATCATTGAGAGTGCATTTTTGTACGACCAATTGACGGTAGAAATCATTGCCGATGGATGTCATCTGCCTGCCAGTTTATTGCAATTGATTTACAAACAAAAAGGACCAGCCAGTATCGCCCTGATCACAGATGCCATGCGGGCCGCCGGGACTGATGTATCTGAAAGTATATTGGGCAGCATTAGAGATGGACTTCAGGTAATCGTAGAGGATGGGGTGGCCAAATTGCCTGATCGGACTTCGTTCGCCGGTAGCGTAGCTACTGCAGATAGGTTGGTTAGAAATATGATTCGTTTGGGTGGTGTTCCTTTGACACATGCTGTACAGATGATATCAAGCACACCTGCCAAAATCAGCCGCGTGGATCATAAGAAGGGCAGCCTCACTATCGGCAAAGATGCGGACATCGTCATTTTTGATGAGGATATAGATATCAAATCGACCATCATAGGAGGGAGGGTGGTGTTTAATACGTTATAGACCTGTGATATATAAATCGTGCTATAAGGAGATGTATAAAACAAAATTTAATTACTTGGTCGGGATCAGGTCGCGTTTAAATTGTGCAATGGACATAATATAAACTTTCAGGTCGGATCAATATTCTATCGGGTGGAATGGCTTTATGACATTTCATACAAATCCCAAAGTCAGGGCTGCCTATTTTTGATATCACTTGTTTTAAACCGTAATCATGCATTAGAATACAATGATTACCTCCCGAAACTGATCAGTTTCCTTTCAGCTTGTCTGAGTACTGCTTCTGTGACACTTTTATTGTTTATGGCATCCATTCTGGATATCCGACCAATAGCTACATCCGGAGCTACTGGTTTAGTCATTTCACTATTTTCCAATATGACTTGTTCACTTTTAGCAATTTCTTCCAGAAATTTTTGTCGAAGTTGGTCATTATCCATTGTCCAAAGGTAAGGTTATTACTTTTTGGATATAACTTCTAGCATTGCAGTAGGATTTGAAGAAAGGTTTCCGATTTTTTTTAATTGCCTTTATCCCCAATATTGGACTATCACTTGACTACCATCACTTTTACCTGCCTGTTAAATCCCAAATCAACCGGAAGCAAAGTGCCGTTGTAAAAAGAAACTTTTATGATATCCGGCTCTGTTACGAAAAAGGTCATTTGCAGGCCATTGAGATTGGCATCGATAGATCCATAGATAATACTGCCTAGATCTACTCCCGGGACCAAAATGGATGGTGATATCCAGGTATCTTTTGGATCTATTATGCCGGGGAATATCGTTCCTGCAGATGAAGTGACGATAGCTTGCAATACAGAAGAGATGATGATCGAGTCGGAGGTGACTGACACGTTTACTCCGTTCTGACCAGAGATCACTTTTAACTTGGGCATAGAGTCTGTGACGCCCACAGCTATCTGGCCATCTGTTGCTTGGCCAAGGGATAACAAAGCGCCTTGCGTATTGCCTATGATGAGTGAATTGGCCAGGAGGGTGTCTGTACCTGTTCCTCCATTTTTTACAGGCAGGATCCCCCTGACTTTTGAAGTGAGATCTATAATCGAATCCGCTATGTCTTCATTTAAAATGCTTCCATTTAAAATCGAACGGGAATCAACCGCTCCGGTACGTAGGTCTTGATTAAGTATAGTCGAATCCAATAAGATTCTTGAATCCACCGCTCCGGTTTGAATATCTTTATTTAAGATAGTAGAATCAAGCAGCGTTCTTGAATCAACCGACCCAGTCATCAGGTCTTTATTCAGGATAGTCGAATCCAGTATTTCAGATGTGGTTACCGCACCGGTATCAATGTCTTCAGCTATTATAGATTCATTCAAAATGGTTCTGGAATCTACAGCACTTGTATGAATATCCCTGTTGAGTATAGCTGAGTCGAGTATTTTTTCTGTAGTAATCGCATCATCCGCAATGTCATCGGTATAAAACGAATAAGGGACGGACATAAACTGTTGATTACTGACCAGTTTATAATTGCCATCATTTTTAGTAGATATTTCGACTTTCAAAAACTGATCTGCATCGATCCAGGGAATGTCAAGGAGCCTGGGGTACTTACTATTGCCGGTGGGGGTGCCTTGGCCTATAATTAAAGTAAACAAACCATATTTATCTGTGTTGGTGGTATGGGTCTCTTCCCATTCAATCGCTCCATCTATCCCTTGGGTAATTGTAAATCGGACACCTATCGCTTTTTTGTTTAGTGGTTTTCCATTAATATCCATTCCTACTATTTCTTTCCCGATATCATCCACCGCAACAGCCTGGTAATAGATACCATTTAAATTTCCTATTTTCTGAGAAAGGATAGACGACACACTACCCAGCAAACATATGATGACTATATAAATCTGTTTTTTCATTTTTTTTATAATTTAAGGGATACACATTATTTTTCGATCAGGGAAGCGGCCACACCAATGCTAACTCCCACCGATGAATTTTTAGCATTTTGGTTGGACCCCAATTCGATATTGGCCAAGCCAAGCAGATAGTTGAATTCTATAAAACTGGATATAAATTTTGAGAACCTGATATCAATACCCGGGCTGAACACCAATCCATAATCTCTGTTAGATAGAGCACTGGATTTGAGTACATTGATATGTTCATTGTTTATAATTTGGGTACCCCGAAGCATAGTAGCATAATACCCCGAGGCGGTAATATAGGGTTTCACTGTTTTAAAATTGACTCTATACCCAAGCCCAAGTTTTAGATCCCCGTATTGTAGTTTCCAGGAATAATTGGTTTCATCATATAACAAATTTGCTCCCCCGGTACGCATACCAATACCTCCTTTAAAGATGATGCCACCTTCGGTGATAAATCGAAGTCCAATGCCATAGGCTCCGGTGATTAAACTTTGATATTCACTATTGAGTTTGACACCTTCACTATCTTTAAATTTAAAGGATGGAAATATTTGAGAAACCTCAGCGGTAAACGCAGGCTGTGCACTACTCGTGTTCAGGTAGGTCACCAGGTAGATAAGGAAGGCAAATTGTTTAATTTTTTTCATCGTATCTATTATTTAGAAATTATTAATCTTAATGTTTTATTATTTTGATGGGCATCAAAAATGGTGATGAAGTACACCCCGCTGGCCCATAAGGCACAATCAATTTGATGACGATAGAGATTCTGCACTTTTTCGGTCAATAGATATTTTCCATTTATATCGGTCACCTGGATAAAAGAAGATGGTATTTCCTCTTTGCTGGATATGGTGATAGATCGGGTAGCAGGATTGGGATAGACCAAAACATTTAAATCAGTATAGACTTGGTCTTCGATCTCTTCCAAAGCAATTGTAACGGGTTGTTGAAACCCCTGGGAGACAGTTACTCCATTGATACTCATCGTCGTGTTGAAACTTTGCCCGGCAGTTTGTCCTATAAATACATGATCCGACATACCGGAAGAGCCATAACTTGAGATCACCTGCCGTTTGATAGATTGTGCGTAATTGTCAGACGGCAGCGAAGATAGAAGAGCAAGAATACAGCACAATAAATATGTTTTAGAGTCTACATTTTTTATCATATCCATTTATTTTCACTGTTATAATATTATTAGCGTCGATTTTATTCTAAATTGATAAAGTCTTTATTTAACATAATTCCTTAAGCATGCATACTGATGACGAACTCCAACCAGCAAGCCTAGCAAGAGAATTCCGTCTAATGTAGACAGGCATCGCAAGACACACAGTACTGTCTAAGTATTTGGTCCATGGTATCAACTCATACAGTCCTATTTATGTAGATCAAACTCTGAGCTGACGACTTTTATTATGATTTTGGTCTGAAATATTTAAAAAAACCTTAAGATTTAACCTAGGTACCTTCAACCTGAATTTCTCGCTGTTTATCAGGTAGCATGATAGCCAAAAGTGAATAAATTTCGGCGAATTAAGAAGTTATATATAGGTGTGATTTGGAATTCGCCTGGCAAGTCAAGGATTAAGGGTAGTATATTACTGATTTGATTTTTGAGCTGTTAAATAGGGGTTACAGCGTCCAGGTGGTTAAAATGTAAAACCAGCCTCCTAAGCTCGAGTGACAGGTCCAGTTCTTCTTTTAATCGATCAGCAACGACGAAAAAATTAATTTAAAAAAGCTTCGCTTTTTTTATGCGGGTTGCCGGGACCACGATATTACTTTGACCCCATCGGAATAGTGAGCAAGATCCGGCCTAAGATCCGTTAGAATTATTTTGCCCAAATTATAATTCAGGTTCAAATGGATTGTCTCCACCTCGCTAAGAGGCCACTCTTCATGATGAATGTCGTAGCGGTAGCAATGATGCTGTAGATCCAAATACAAACTATAGCGTTCTGTAAGCCATCGGTCTAAAGCACTTTTATGTTTTATTTTTTCAGACACGGTATAGGTAGTATCCAGGGAAGTGACTTTCCTGGCATTATTGGATACAAAGACATTGCCGGTTCGGTGGATGTCTGCTTTTTCGTAAGGTAGCCCTGACAAGAGTTTGGCTATAAAGACGGAGATTGATTTTTCGGCTTCGATATTTAAAAAATAAACTCCTGGTTTATTATCATTAAGGATATAAGTCCTCAGATTTATTTCATGAAAATTTGAAATTAAGGGTATGGCTGGAAAATATTTGGGTCTGATCCTACACATGGAGAAAGCCACCAGGGAGATATAACAGGCTCCATCGAAAGTGTCTAAAGTTAGTTTTTGAGGAAGGAGGTTTCTTAAATCTTCATAAGGGACTTTCCAATGTAAAAAAAGCACTTGATTCCATTCCTGATAATAGCTCCAGGATCCCGTGGGTAAAGGATAAGGTCTATGACTAATGGATGAAAGAATGGTTTTGATGCGATTCATTTTTATTTATGTCAGAGGTATGTATTGTGATTGATGTTCACCCTGCATTTTTGGATGTGTAGAATAAAACGTACGATAATACTGTGTTCCACTATTATAAGGAGGGTACAATTCATGAACAGTGCATTAGTTCAAGCACACAAATATAGAAACTCCACCACCTTTAGTTGCGAATTAAAGTAATAGAACCTTTAATCAGTTTACTGGACTGGTCAGCTATACTGATTAGGATTTCGTAGATATAGACGCCGGGAGGAGCCATTTGTCCAGTTGGATTATTACCATCCCAACCATATGCTGGATCAGTGCTGCTAAAAACTAATCCTCCCCATCGATTGAACACATTTAATTTATACTCTGTGTAAGCAGCTAGAATATTTGGAATAAATTCATCATTTTGTCCATCCCCATTGGGAGTAAATATATTGGGTACATATATATCTGTATTTGCACGGAGTATCACATTTTTACTCAGACTATCTACACAACCATTGTCTTTCATAGCATACAAGGTCACTGTAAATATCCCTGTACGGTTATAAGGGTGCGTAGGCGCTAAGGCTATAGAGGATGTATTATCACCAAAATCCCAACGATAAGTGTCGGCTTTCTTTGAATTGTTTACCAATCTGAGAACGGGATTTTTGAGCGTTAAGTCAGTATTCTCTATTTCAAAATCTGCACTTGGCTTTTCTGATGGCACCAGTATTTTATCAAAAGTTTTATCCACGACACATCCTGAAGGGGTGATGAGCGTTAGGCTTAATCTGAGCTGTTCAGGTGAAGTGAAAATAGCATTTACTTTGAATCCGGCAAACGACCTTCCATCACTCAATCTCCATATAAACCGGTAAGTAGTATCTATTATTTCTTTAATGGAAAACTGGATGGTGCCGGGGTAACATATGGTTGAATCATTTAATGACAGACTTACTAGGGCAGGTGGAGGATATAATCGAATCGTCCTTGTTATTTCTTGAGCACAATAAGATTCATTGCCTTTCAACAAATTTAATTTTAAAGTATATGTGCCCGCATTTTTATATTGGTGTGGGAGCAAGGTACTCCCATTTGAAAAAGTGTCCAGGATACCATCACCATAATCCAATACATAGGTGCTGTCCTTTATAGGTATATCTGGTAGTACTGGGCCTACACTGCAGGAGTCATAGATTAAATTAATTGCAGGGACATCAGTCTGAGGATTAATTTTCAATTTAAGATTTATTGAATCCGAACAATTATATCCTCTATTGATGTACATCCTGCCGTTATAGATACCTCCAAGAGGGAATGATTTTGAAAAATGAAATGCGGAGTCAGAGATTTTGATTCCCTGAGGACCCGTAAATTCCCAATGCACTTTTTTGATGTATTGACTGTCCTGGCTGGTATTAATAATTTTTACTACGGAGTTTGCTTCGCACCTGATGATGGTAGGCACTCCATCTTCTATTTGATCGTAGTGGACTTCGGCTTTGAGATTGATATTACAGGGCACAAAATTGAACTGGAGATCTCGGTATTGTACAGTCATCAACAATCCATTTCTATATTCTTTAATACAGACACCTAAAATAAACTGACCTGCGACATTTGGCTTGGCTTTTAACAGGCCTCCTGATAGGGTGATCGGGATAGAGGAAGGGAATGGAATTAAGGCATTGATATTAGTACCAACCCAATTTACTTCTTTTAACAAGGGGACACAGAGGGCTGGGTCGGGCGAGATTCCGCCACATTCTTTTGGATTTCCGGCACCACCTCCCAAACCCCTTGGTCCTCCACCTGAAAAGGGTGTACATAGTTCATAAGTGATGTCGTCATCTTCTTTGTCTGTTCCCTTGAGATTCAATTGGAGTTCTTCATCCAAACAAGCTACAATAGGCAAGGTGTTTTCAAATTGCGGGCTGGAGTTGCATGGTCTTTGAGATTCCGGTGTAAGAAGGAGGGCCACTGTGCTGCCGGTTCGGCCTGGGTCTGTGATATTCGATATGGTTATATTTCTGCAGCAGCGTTCATAAGAGATCAAATAGTTTTCACTGATGATAGGCAAGTCGCGGACAAAAGCAGTATAGGTGACTACATTCACGCACACATCACGAATCAAGTCAGCACATGACTTGGTGTATTCAAACAGGGCAGGGTTGAGGTCTATTGCGGCAGTAGTTTTACTGTGAAAAGCATAAGTATTGCCGGTGCCTTTGAATGTTCCGATTTCTATATTGCGTTCGTAAGAATTATCATTGGAGCAATCGTAGAAGAGGCGAATAGTCAATTTATATGTATTAGAATTGGGGATAGCCCCTGGACCCTGGCATTCGTAGGATATCAGGCCACCGACGATGTGTTCTGAATAGGCGAGTTGATTGACCATCAGGCAAATACCAGCTAATAGGTTAAATTTTATGATCGAACTAATGGACATTTGCTTAGCGATGCATTCAACATGCAAATTAATTCAAAATATTTGTTATTAGTACCTTCCCCATACTTTGCCGTCTATTACATGATAGTTACATCGACTATTCAATGATCGTCGGGCAATACCAATTTTTGAAATTCATCTTTCCTGATTTCGAGGGTATGGCATCCATTAGTGATCAGTGCTTGTTCTACCTTATAATCCTCCGCTAAGAACTGATAATACTGGGCATCGGTCATACTGGGAGCAAGTATACCTAAAAAGTGATGCGCTTTGGGTTCATAATGGTTGTGGAGGTGCGATCGGAAGATCCAACCTTGCTGCAAATCTTTTTGCATTGCTTCTAAAATTACTGCGGGTTTAGGGAGGCCATGGTTGATCGCTTGCAGCAAAATATACTTTGATGAGATTTAGTGTATCATGCATTAATATCATACCATGAAATTCTGTTGGGTGGCTTAATAGGGGATATCGACTCAACTGGTAGTTTAATAATTGTGCTTCCAAAAGTTGATAGGCCTTATCTTGCCTACAGTGTTAGAGTGAATAAGTTGAGCATTGATGGAATCTCCATTATCAGTTTTACAGATGGGTATGAAGCACTTTGATATGCCAGCATAGTAGAAATCAGATTAAAGGTGTCCTGACCAAGTTCGTTTTCTAAAGAATCTCTGAAAGATTTTAATGCCAAAGGTGGAATAAAATTGGTGTTCCATAAATAAGACTGATTTTTAAATTCCCAATATTGAAATCTCTCTGCACCATTCCTTTTGATCATAACAGGAGCGAGGGTCATTAAAGAAAGGTCCTGTGGATTAAGAGAGCTTTGACAAGCAAAGAAAGAAATAATTATAGCAGAAAAAATGGCAATGTTGTGAAAAATAATTTTTTTCATTTGAAAATGGCTATATCTTATTTCTTTGCCTTCTTAGATTCCAAATACGCTTCTTTCATCTTTAGGAGATCAATTAGGGAACAATCAGTGATTAATTCTTTGACTATATCTAAAGGCATATCCAGCTCGTGTATGAAATTGATACAGCCCTTTTGAAAACTTGCTGTAGGTAAAAGGGTCTTATATTTTGAGTGCAGCACGGTAGATCCATAAATAGGCAGGGCATGTAAGGATATATAGTTTTTGACACTTGAAAGACCATATTTCATTAGCCCTTTTCCTTTATAAATTATCATTGTTTTTCCCATCATGGACCCTACTTCGGCTTTTACACTTTTGTCATGCTTCAGGATGGTCTCATGGATAGTCATCAAAAGGTTTTGCCTTTCAAGCGGTTGGTTGGAGATATAAGTTGTTATTTCCATATTGTTTTATTTACTTTCTGTTTTCTGTGAGTTCTATGCGCATGTCAGGTTAGAGTGCTGCACCTGGTTAGTGGCTTCTTTTTATTTCCTAGGTATTACATGGTCGTAACTCAGTATTCTTTTTAATTTCCATTCACCACCTTCAATTATCCAAACATGGGTGAACTTTGCTGTACTTGTCAAGTATCTAGGTTTGTCTTTTTCTTCACCATAGAATTCGTGGATACCTGTTTGTATTGCACCATATATTTTTCCATTTGAGAACAATGGAAAAACTTGGAGACTATTGTCAATTAATACTCTTATGGGTTTGTAATCCATTTTACATAGGTTGGGAATACTTTGGATCAAGATTTCTTTTGATTTTAAAATGCCATTTTGGTCATGATAGAATTCTAGGTCATCACTTAATAACATCCTTAATTGAGTTGAATCACAATGATTGAATCCGAGATTAAAAACCAGGCTGTCTTTTGTCTTAATTCATAAAATATTTCTTGAGAATTAAATTCGCTTTCTTGAGAATAGACAGACCCTATTGAAATAGAAAATACTGCTATGTAAAAATGTAATTTTTCATTGGGCAATTATTTTTTTGATTAATTGAAAGTTTATAGTCGTTTGTGTTGGTTTTGATTCCAAAGGAAGTAGGATTAGCGTATGAGAAATAGCAAGTTTTAAACATACCATGTCTGAAAACAACTGACAATAATGAGTAATTATAATTTTGAATAGGCATTTATTCCAGTAATTTTTTGTACATTATTCACTGGATCGATTAATTTGTCATTTCCGTTATTGTTTTCCCGTCAAATTTCCAAAATTTACATTTTCACTAAATCATATATTTTCTACAGCATCTTCAATTATAAATAGGATTCCATTAAATCTTGACTTTCTTTTGTAGCAAAATGGACAATGGTCATTTCCATTCAAAAATACTTAAAATTTCTCTACCGTGCCGTGCCTAAATATTGCCATCGAGAAACAATTTATTTTGGTCAGATCTTTATAAATGGTGTTCGTAATACTTCAATACCGGCTGATTTTGATAAACGCCACAGTTATCAAAGGCTAGCTGAACCATGGTATTGATTAGTGATGGTTTATTTTTTTTTCTTACTTTCCTGCAACTGTTCATAATCCTGCAAAACGATTCTAATACTCGAAATGAGTAATTCAGGATCATCGAAATGCACAAAATGACCTGCATCTCCACTATAGAATAACATACCTTTATCGACAGATTGAACTACATCAGTCCATCTTTCAATTCGATTTTCATTTTGGCTCTAAACAAAAGTGAATCATTAAGTTCCTTAATACGAAATCTGGGCGGTGTGTCGTAGCGACCTCCCGTCAAAATATGAACAGGGATATTAGGTAGTTTTGAATCTGAAATTTCTTTAAAATCGGTTTCTCTGAGTTGAGCAAGCACCTCACTTTCTTCAAAAACAGATTTTGGTATAGTGGAAGGCTTGTTTTTATTTGCTACATCTTCCAAATTCCACTTGTTAAATAATGTGTCTACTTGTTCACTTGTCATTCCAATGTCAAGGAAAGATTTCCTCTTATTTAATCTAATTTCTGTAAAGTCAGCAGGATCAATAATTACTAAACCTGCTAATAATTCAGGATAGTACACTGCAAACCCTCGGACATAAGCACCACCTAAAGAATGTCCGACAAGAACATAAGGTGGTTTAACATCAAGGTGTTTTAATATCTTAACTAGTTTATTCGATACATTTTTGATAGTAGGCATTTCATTATCTGGTTCTGATTCACCGATACCTGGTCTATCATAAGTTATCAAAGGAGCTAAATCAGATACCCCGGCTAATATTCTGTCCCAATGGTCCATCGGAGTACCATGTCCACTCTCAAAAACAATCACTGGTTGTCTTTCTTTGCGGTTCTCTAGCCCAATGGTATTTATCCAAATTTTAGTACTATCAATGGTTATAAAACATTTCTGTGAAAAGGAAGTGTGACTTATCAAGTAGGTTACTGTAACTAAAGCTAATCTTATTTTTATCATAGTTATTATTTTGGAAGTTTTAGGAAACTGAGTGGTCACTTTTCCAGATCAGGTATGAGTGATTCAGCTTTTTTATGGCTAATTAATTATCCTATTTTTTCTATGGTGGTGAATTGTTACTACACCAAAAAATATGAACGTAATTGTTGAAATTATTATTTTGTAATTTATATCCATTAATCCAATCACAAACATAAAACCCAGCAGTAGTCCTAATCCCATTATACTAATGTAGGTCAAGATTTTATTCGGATTCTTTTGGAATAGGGTTGTCATTAAAAGTATTTGACTCGCCAAAGGGAGTAAAATTTGTGGATGAAGTACAGAAAGCAGGTTATTAAATATTTTAGAAAGGATGTCTAGCTCAGTTTTTAGAAGAAAGATTTGATTATTGCCACCCCATTCTAAATAGCCGAATAGCGAAGTGATAATCAATGGGAAATTGAAAAACTTACTTTTCATTTTACGCTCAGAAGGTATGTTAAATTTTAAATTTTCCCATTTCAGGTATTTCTGCCAGTTATGTTGTTCTTTAAATCCCAGCACTTCACGGATTTTGCGATTGGAAAACAAAGCTTCATGCTCCCCTAATTCGTGTTTTATTGGCACATTGGGGAAAAACTTTTCTGCCAATTCTTTGCTAGGCATGATGGCACCATTGTGATCGTTGCCAGCATTGAAAACCTGGTAACCAAGGCCATCTTTTTTCAAACATAAATCCACAATCTGTCCCAGGTCCCGTGCATCTATATAACAAAAGGCATTCCTGCGTCGCACTTCAGGGTGAATAAAATAATGGGGAAAGAGCTCGGTGTATTCATGCGGTTCAATCACATTTCCGATACGAAGCGCATAAATATCAAAGCCAGATCGCCTCTGGAAGCTGCGAGCTGTTTTTTCATTGACAACCTTAGATAGTCCATAACTATCCATTGGATCAACATCATAATCTTCTTCTAAAGGCAGTACATTAGGATTCGTCTGTCCATCGGAAAAACAGATGCCGTAGGTGGTCTCTGACGAAGCTATTATAATCTTTTTAATTCCAAGTTTGACTGCTGCTTCAATCACATTGTAGGTGCCGATGGTGTTGACCCGGAAAGTTTCATTATCCGGTTTAAGCAAGATCCTGGGTACTGCAGCAAAATGTACTACGGCATCAAATTTTGGTGTGCCTGTACCTGCTTCCAGTTCATCAAACCCACAATACGAACTCATCGCATTGAACATTTGTCCGGAATCCGTAATATCAGCTACCAGATTGTCTACCCCTGAATGATCCAAAGGCCGAAGGTCTGCATTCATCACTCTGTGTCCCTGGTCGAGGAGGTAGGGGATCACGTGCTTCCCTGCCTTACCCGATCCTCCAGTAAAAAATATTCGCATTTTGGCCATGTATTTTCTTATTTAAAATGATTTTTACTAGTTGCTTGCAGGTAGTTTGTGCATTGCAAATTACTTCTCAATTTTACAATTAATTTTTCATTTTAATTAGATTGAAAAAGAGTTAGTAAAAGAAAAGTCGCCATTTATGAACTTCATTCCTTTCAAAATACTAGTGAGTTGAAGCGTGCTGCAGTGCCATAATTTATTGCTATCTTAGCTATAAACTTTATCCACTTTTATGAACCTTTTGGCCTTTCCAGTATTTTTATGATACGGTTATATACGATTTCCGATAGATTCCAACTGTATCCACCACTTGTATTTACAAACTGAATCACGACCGCATCAATCTCTTTATGATACCTGGCAATACTAGAGTAGCCAGGCAATAATCCTGTATGTTCATATTCATAAATGGATGAATAAATATCTTGTTCATTATCATTTAGCAAAGAGCCATCGTTCAATGCCCGCAAGAATATGCCCACATCCTGTGCTGTAGCTACCATTGAGCCGGCAGGGTTTATAAAATCATTATACTTCAAATCGCCAGCATTACCTACGGTATACCCACTCATAACATTGTCCAAATTTACTTCACTTAGCACACTGAAAGTATTATTCAGCTCTAACGGTATCAAAATTTCTCTCTTGATATATTGGTGATGGCTATATCCCAATGTTTTGTCAAGGATTTTGCCTATCAACAAATAATTCGTATTTGAATAACTATATTTTTTATCAGGTTTAAAATCAGCAGGCTTATCCAGTACCAAATTGAGCGATGCTTCATTGCTTATCGAAGAATCGTTTTCCCAAAAGCCAGGGTAGTCAGTGTAGTTGGGAATGCCACTTCTATGTTGCACCATCATTTTCAAAGTGATTTTATCGGCATTTTCAATCGTTCCCACAAGTTCTGGAAGGTATTCAGCCAGGGTTTTATATAAAGACAAATGTTTGTCATTAACCAATTTAGCGACAGCCACTGCAAGATATAACTTGCTTATGCTGGCAATCTTGAAAAGGCTTGCGGGTAGGCAGGTATTTTATTTTTTCGATCCTGCCAGCCTGCGGTGTAAAGCTCTGATGACTTTCCAGCTTGGTCCACGTAAACAATTATTCCATCAAATCCATGACCAATTGCTTCATTTACTTGTTCTTGAACCGTATCAGGTATTGGTAAAATCCAAGCCTTTACCAAAATCCATGGTACAAAGAACAAGGAGATTATTGTTCCAATAAGCAATACTATTCTAAGTATTTGTTTTGTTTGTTTCTTCTTCATACTATTTCATGAAAGTGCATTTTTATTAAATTACTCATAACGGCCGCGCATATTGAACGTTTGGCATTTGAAAACAATTTCTTATGAAACTTGTATTATTTACATTAATTGATCCGGATCTAAATTAGGCATTTTCTACCGGATGCTGCTCCACATGCTGTTGTTGTTTCGGTTTTAAAATTGCTACTAATTTTAAACTGTTTCTATATTTTTCCAATTCCATGACAGCCAACCGATATATACGGTTGTTGCTATTTCTACCAAACAAAAAAGAAGTAATGCATCGTAAAGTCACCACTTACTAGTGTTCCGGCCTGATTTTGTGTGAATGGAACTCCAGCTCTGCTTGAGTTGCCTATTCGATGAATCTTTATCGAAGGTTGCTCGTAATACTAGAATAGAAGGTAGTTCAGCTGCTTGCCTACATGAAAGAGACTGTCTATCCTAATGATTCCACTTTACAGCTACTTGTGCATTTGAAATACTAAAATCTGCCGAAGTACTTGAAAAGGTCAATTCGTTTTCGTTAGCAAATGTAAAGTGGCTGAATGTTGCATATTTTTCCATTGCTTTTCCTTGCTTATCAAAGTCCAAATTTCGGTTCTTATTGTTGTCAATAAATGTTAGCATTGAATATTTTCCGTTCTTTAAACCGTAAATGTGTACCATAAGTGTTCCATTGTTTGGAACTGTTCCATAAAGATATCCGCCGGTAACTACCTCCCGTTTTTTAAATTGCTCCTCACTGTCCATTACGGCTATAAACACCGTTTGTTTTTCTTCTTCTAACGGAATTGAAATTTCAAAATGAAAATAATTGCTGGCAAAGTAGCTTGATACGCCTTTCGATTGCAGGAATTGGTGTTGGCTAATGTCTTTTGTAACTGTTTCATCAAAACCAAGGTGTATCAGTGAAGGGGACAGATAGGAATAACTAATATGTTCTGTAAACGACTTTAATTCTCTACTCAAATTGATTATCTCGTTTTGGTGGAGAGGGAAATAAGTTAGTTCTTCTCCGAAATCTAAATCTGGTAGTCTAATGTTTTTTATTTCCTTATGCGTATCTGTTAAAAAGGAAATGCTTTTTTGATGTACATTATAAACGATGCTCCACATTGTCCTAAAGTCCCCTTTCGGGATGGTAACTTTTTGCAGGACATTAAAAGCATATGCTTCGTTTAATTCGGTTTTAATCTTAAAGTTAGAAATTTTCTGCTCCAACTGATAATAGCGATATGTTGGAGCAGTATTGTTTTTTCTTATTCCCTTTATTTGATTTTTGTAAGGTTCTGATTGATGAACAGAATGGTTGGTAATAGTTTGGCAAACATTGGCTTCTTTTTTATAAGTTGTCGGCATACCGTTTAGATACTCAATGATGACTGATTCGCCTGTTTTGTCCGTAAGTATATAGTGAATTTTGCCTTTGATTGGATAAATTTTAACTTCATTTAAATGGTCAATAACTTGCTGAACAGTTTCAAAATTATCTAATTGATATTGTATCCATTCCAGTTCGTTCAAATACTTTTTTTCTTCGTTGATATTATACTTGGTTAGATCAAGCCAAAGCATTTCAACCACTAATCCTTTTTCATTCATTCCGCCATAAGGCATTTCCTTGCCGTTTTGGTTGAAAGTAATACTCCCATACTTGCTCGTCCATTGAGCAGGTTCACCTTGATGTGTATAGTATGCAGTTTTTGATATGCTACGAAGGTTTTTGATGATGATGCCATCATGATAAGTCCAATCAAAATTTTTTGCTAGCAGTATTTGATTTTCATTTTTCAGTACAATGGCAGAGCAAGGATAAATAAGGTTGGATGTAATCATTGCTATCAGAAGGCTTAAGTAGATCTTTTTTATCATTGTGCTTATGTTTTGCGATATCTGTGTTGCGCTTAGTGCTAACGTTGTGGTTTTGACGCACGCGGATTTGGAACCTCGTTTTGTCCTGCTGAACACACAAAGTAAAGATAACAAACTTAATGTGGACTGCTATATACTCGCTTGGCTAAATGACATTGTGGGCATCAATTGTCCATGGCAAATTAGGTTAAATATCGTTTTTTATGTTACCTATCCCCAATCTTTAGAGTAAATGGTCCGGGTAATATTTAAGACTTAATTTTTTCGACTTCATCAGTCTCGGCTGTCTTAAAACGCATCTTGCCAGCTTTGCTGTTTTAGCTATTCAGTCAGATTTTCTTTTGTATTTGCCAAAAGTGTCCAAAGGGGTCTTTGAACATGCCTTGTCTGTAGCCATAATCATGGTCTGTGGTAGGGTTAATTTCAGTAGCACCTGCCTGAATAGCTTTCTGCATAACTTCTTCCACATTAGAAACAAACAAACCTATAATTGAAGTTACCCCTTTAGCACTTATGGGTTCAAGAGCTTCACGCATTATTTCGTGGACATGAAAAATGGCACCATTGATTTCTAACTCGGCTACGTGAATACTCCCATCATCGTTCCTGAAGCAAAAATTTTCAGTAGCACCGAATTTTGTGTAAAAATCAATATTGATGGTCCTATTGGGGATGTGCAATTCGGGAGCAAAATGCGTTGTGTTGTCTGTTGTTGCCATATTATTTATTTTGTATTGAGTTCAATGTATTTAGATGTTTTTTTGCATGGTATTTTCTACGTAGTCAAGTTCCATCAGCCAAAATTAGGCAGCTGCCTGCAAGAAGTGAAATTTCAGTTAGAAGTGTCATAGTATAATCGTCTATTTATTGGAGGTATTGAAATAGTTAAGACTGATGGGTGGCTATACGGTGTTTAGCCGCTATGATCAGTGTAGGTTGTGTTGAGTTACATTATTTTTTTATTCTTTCCAATTTTGGAGCCTTTCGAGATATAAATAGGATTCTACAAATTTTCTATGTTCAAGATTAGTCATTTTCTCTAATAATTTCAGGGCAGAAATATAACTTGTTAAATTCCCATTAGAAGAGCTAAATTTTCCATCTTCGACAAATGTTACCGAACTGTCGTTTTGGACTTTTAGGTTTGGATAATCCTTCTGTAATTGTTCTCGTCCACCAATCCAAGTCACAATTTTCTTCCCATCTGCAATTCCCGAGACACCAATCAATTGAGCTCCTGCACAATTGCTCACTATGTATTTTGCTTCTTCATTCTTTTCCTTTATAAAATCTACTATTTCTTTATTCTGGACCTGTGAATACATATCATAGGCACTAGGAACAAATAGTGCTTCCAATTTGGGACAATTTCTAAAAGTATAATCAGGTACAATTCTTATTCCTTCTTCGGTTGTAATTGGTTTTTCGGTTTGAGCGATTGTTACCACATTAAACAGCTGTTTGCTTGCTTCGCTAGGTTTGGCGAAAACATCGGAAGTTGCAATCACCTCACTTTGAAGCACTCCATTATACATTAATAACCCAATAGTGGGTAATTCAGGTTTATAAGGTTTTATATGTTTGGTCAAGGGATCTATTTGTGTTTCCCAATTGTTGACATTCTGAATTTCCTTGTTCAATTTGGTCTTATCTGAATTACAACTGACTATAACAATTGAAAGAATTACTACTGATATAATTTTGAATTTTGTCATATATATTTGGTTTCTTTTGCTTTATGTAATAAACGACTGGCAATACGCAGTTGCTGGGTTTTAAACCGCGCCTGTCCTTTTGAACAACTTTGGATGGAGATAAATCTTAGGTTAAACACTTCACTCTGCAATTACATTTAGCATTTGTTTGCAGTAGAAGGGCGCTTCTCCTCACTTCATTCATAATATTGTCCTTCGTCTTATGTCAATATCTACCGATCTTTTCTTTGTCATGCGATTGGGTATTTTTTATTACCTACATTTAATTACACTAAACTGAATGCACTCTTTGTACGGGTTTGATTGGTTACTGTTAATCGGCAACTAACACATTAGTAAATATTTCCGCATAATACAATTTCTTTTCCTTACTTATTTACCTTTATACCATTTTTGTAAAGTATAAAAAGCCATTTTTTTAATACCATTGTCTGAAACCAGACCTTTGCGATTGAAAAAATCTTGTTTTCGTGGTAGCAGACGCAAGGGGGAGCGAAAATCCATTAAAACCCAAGCTGTTGTCCCGCTTAGTAATGTAATGTTATCAAACATTTTTACCTGGTTTTCATAAATACGGTTTTGATATTCTTCTGTCCAAATTTCGTCTGCTTTACCATGCAATCCCGCCACGCTTTCACCACCAAACTCACTCATAATTAAAGGCTTTTGGTATTTAGATGTCCATTTAATGGTCGGTGCAAGTTCAGCAGGGAGTGTATACCATCCAATGTATTCATTACAACCCATCACATCTACATACTCGCCCAATGGGTCTTCGATGGTTTGAAGACCTTTGCTTGGTTTTGAAAATAGGGCTGCTGCAGTAAGTCGGGTGGCATCAATGCTTTTGGTTTTTGTAATAAGATTTTTTAGAAAGTTGAGTCTATCCCCTGTCTCGGGTGTTTCATTTGCCATTGACCAAATAATTATAGAAGCTCTATTTTTATCCCGACTGATATTTTCAACTAATTGAGTTTCAGCTTTTGCATATACATCAGGCTTTTCAAATTTAACTGCCCAATACACTGGAATTTCCGACCATACCATTAAACCCATTTCGTCTGCCATACGAGTCATGATTTCGTTGTGCGGGTAATGCGCCAAACGAACATAATTACTGCCCAGCTCTTTTGCCCAGGTCAATAAAGTACGTGCATCACCTTCTGAATAACATCTACCGGTGCGGTATGGAGCTTCTTCATGAATGCTTGCTCCTTTTAAAAAGATAGGCTTTCCGTTCAACAGGATTTCTGTTCCCCGTGTCTCGATAGTACGAAAACCAATTTTATCATTAACCGTATCAGAAGTAGAATTTAGTTTTACTGGGTATAGTTTCGGGTTTTCAGGTGACCAAAGTTGTAGTTTTTTGGTACTGATACTTAGGAGGGCTAGACCAGCAGTATCTGTTTGGAGCGTTTGCTTTACACCGATTTCAGGAATTTCTATTGTAATATTTTGATTCTTTTGTGATCCTTCTAACTTTACCCAGCCCTTGATATCAGTAGTCTTTCCCTTTTCTAATTGGATAAAATAGTCAGAAATATATGTTTCAGGTACTTCAATAAGATTTACAGATCGGGTAATTCCTCCGTAATTCCACCAGTCTGTAATATTGGTCGGTATATTATTTTCTCCTCGAATATTATTTGCATTAACCAACACTGTATTTTCTCCTGATTGAAGTAATGAAGTGACTTCGAATTGAAATGCTGTAAAACCACCTTCGTGTTGTCCTAATTTTGTGCCGTTCAAGTAAACAACTGCCTCATAGTTAACTGCCCCAAAATGCAGAAAATAGCGTTTACCTGTTTGTGGTGTAATAGGTATTTTTTTTCTGTACCACATATTTCCTTCATAAAAGAATAAATTTTCGCGTTGTGTATTCCAGTCACCAGGTACTTGCAGTTGTTCTCCAACATCTAAATCTTGCTCAACCAGTTCTGTATTCCTTAAATTGTCACCCTTGAACTCATACTTTACAGGCTTTCTATCCTTGACAAGTCCCGAACGATCTCCTGAAGCTACCCCATACATATCAATTTGAGATTGCCAGCGACCATCAAGTGAAATCGTTTTTCTACCTGATACATTTTGCAACAAAGGGGCTTGTGCTGAAAGCGTTAAATAGGCCATCATACTTATTTGTAGGACAATTAGAAGGAATTTATTTTTCATAATTCAATAGTAATTATTTTTTTGCAATAAAGTTTATTTTGACTTAACTAAATTCTTAATTTTCATCAAAAGTCCAAATTATCCAGAGTAAGGCGGTTAATGTATCCATGTTTAATTGAAATAATTAGAAATAGAGTTTCATTTCTTAGATGATAAAATTGCTTGAAGGCCTTATTACCGCCAAAGTGTAGCATTTTAAAAAGAACTGGAATTGGAATTCCTTCTGCCCAAATGTAGCACAAAAGTATTATAGTATTCCAATCGTTCAATTACCTTCGTTCGATAGTCTTTTTTTCAATCTACTCTGTCTAGGATCATAAGATACTCGTCTGAGTCGTCAGATCTGTTATAGAAAGAAGACAGGGCCGTCTACTTAATGATGGGCAGTTTTAATTCTTACTAGTGTTCAAATTCTGAATAGTCCTTCTTAACCGAAATTATTCAGTTCATTTAAGTTCTGAAAGTATTAATTTTTTCTGATTAAATGTATTCTTCATTGCCTTTTCTCTAACTTTAGGATCATCGCTGTTAATAAGCTCAAAATATTCAACGGGAACAACCTGCCACGATAAACCATATTTGTCTTTACACCACCCACAAGAACTTTCTTCACCACCGTTTGCAGTCAAAGCATCCCAATAGTAATCTACTTCTGCCTGGTCTTTACAATTTATAACAAACGAAACAGATTCATTAAACTTGAAGTATGGACCTGCAGCTAAAATACTAAATTCAATATCACCAATTTCTATAACCGCAGTTTCGAAGTTATCTGGACCGTCTTGCCCTGTTTCTTGCGGTGGATTCTTATATTGGTGATATTCTTTCAGTTTACCATCTTTGAAAATAGTAAGGTAATAATCTACTACTGCTTTCGCATCCTTATCAACCCAAAGACAAGGTGTTATTTTTTGAGTAATCATATTTGGCTTTTTTGCTAAAGTTTCATTGGAAATTGTATCAATGTTATTGTTTTGGTGAGAATTCTGCTGAGAATCTCCACAACCTATTAGACTCGCTATCACTAATACGGTCAAGAATTTTAGTTTATACGCTTTCATTGCGATATTTATTTAATGTGGATAATAAATTTTCTAATTCGTTTAATGTAGCTGTAAAGCCTTCTTTGAAGCCCATTTTAATCATTTTTTCCATGCGTTCAAGCGATTCATTGTAAATGGTAATACTTACTTTAGTTATTCCATGGATGACTGGGTCGTCCGGGTGGGCATTTTGTTCAGTAAAATTCAAGTCCCAATTTGAACCTGGTAAATGAGGGGTTTCATCTTTGTCTGCAAAAGCACTAATGAATTTGAAATTAGTTTTTGGAGTTATTGAAGTATATTTCTGAACAGACCACATTTCTTGTCCTTCAGGACTAACCATTGCATAAAATCTTCGGCCACCAACTTCAAAGTTCATTACTTTCGTTTTTGATTCGAAAGGCTTAGGTGCCCACCATTGGTCTAGAATTTCTTTTGAAGTAAACGCATCCCAAACAAGTGGCAGTTCCGCATCAAATTCTCTGGTTACTAAAACAGTGTTGGTTGATTTGTCAACTATAAAATCAAATTGTAAAATATTCATTTTTTATTTTTTTTATTAGTGGTTAATAAATTATCTCATTGATTGAATCGGGTTTCCCAAATTTTTCTGAATTACTCTATCCATTGGTCTATTTTTTTCATTTTGTCACTTTTAAGCGAGTAGTAAATCTCTCTGCCTTTTTGATTCTTTCTTACAAGGTCACATTCTGTAAGTGTACGCAGGTGTTTTGACACAGCCTGCCGTGTACTCTTAAAGTTTTCGGCAACAGCGTTTGGTGTTGTAGCATGTACTGCAAGTAGAACGAGGACGGCTCTCCTGGTTGGGTCAGCAATGGCTTGAAATATGTCTCTACGCATAAGTCATTTTGTTTAGTAGTGAAACTAATCGGTTGCAAATATAAGTGCAACATACCTTTTTCGCAAAATATTTTTTCAGATGGGTAAGAAGTCAGCAGAAATTGTTGGCTTTTCCCAAATTGTCAAGCGTGGATATTACATCCGTCTTAATCTTGTCTGTGATCTGGTTATTGAGGGCTGTAATGCCAGGGAAACTTTTTCTAAGATACTCCTGTACTCTTTTAAGTCTATTCCATCAAGAATCAGGTGAATGGCAAATGTATGTCGGAGGGTATTTACATAAGTATTTTTTATTTACATGGAAAATTTATTCTTATTGATATCTTATTCCCAAATGATTTGTTTTAAGTAAATATAAAAATAAAATCATTAAGCCAGACCCTATCGCTGCTATTAAATTGATGAAATTGTGCGCTTTAGATTGCTTAAAAAAAGCTCGTAGAATTGCTTTATAAGTCATGAATCCAATTATCCCACCTAAAGTGTTGGTAACTACATCCGTAATATCAAAAGCCCCAATCTTAAAAGTAAACTGAATACTTTCAATTATTAATGTGAGTATTAGAAAAGAGAGCATATGGGTACTAAAATTCCATTTTTTAATTAGAGTACCAGTATAAATGCCTAGCGGTAAAAATATAATCACATTCATGATGCTTTCATCATATTCCGTTTTACCATTTAAGATAAGGTCTTTAAATGGAATTAAATTTACTTGCCTGTGTTCCATGTAGGAAAATCGTACGCCTAATTTAAACAACAATATCCACACTATAGCAATCAGATAAATGACTAACAGAACCAGCGTTAACTTGTCTGCCTTGCTTTTTGCTTTCCAAATGAATCTCCAGGACTTTTGCAAATTCATGATTTATAGAGATATATTCTAGAATTGTTTTTACGATAGAAAGTACGAATTAGTAAGCCCTCCTACTTAAAATACCTGGCAGCAAATTCCAAAAACACCGGCCAGTTAGGTCCAGGGGTATGCCCACTATTATGTTGTCTGAAAGAAATTTCGCCAGACATTAATCCTGTTTCTACCGATGGAAAAACTGTAGTACCCAAATCTTTTTTGCCTAACAATTTGTAGACTGGCCCGGCTGCAGCGGCAGCCATAAACATGCCCCTGGAATCAACCCAGCCATCTCCTACATTGCCTCCACTGATGAATATAGGCCTGGGAGCACATAAGGCGATCAATTCATGGGAATCTACAGGCAGATCACCCCAGTTTTTAGGACCGGCATATTTGATAAAATTACCTGCCATCCAATGGTATTCATTGCTGCCGGCTACATTCTCTACGATCTCTCCGGCGTTGCGGCGATGGAGTTTGGCGCCACCTTCGCCTGAGGAGCTGATGAAGCCGGTCGCAAACCTTGTATCATAAGCGAGGGTGACCAAAGCTGCTTTGCCATATCTGGAGTGGCCCTCGATCGCTACTTTGGAAGCATCTACCCTGGGGTTGGTACTGAAGTAATCCATTGCTCTGCTCGCTCCCCAGGCCCAGGCACGGAGACTGCCCCAATCATCGGGTTTGCGTCGTGCACCTTTATTCATCAGTCCTATGATGCCTTGGGTCAGACCGGCTCCATTGTCAGCCTGGATGCTTGAGAGGACCAGCACAGCGTAGCCCCAGCCTTTGTCGAGGCACTGTTGCTGCCACGATGGTTCGTTTGAGGTAGGGGGCCTGGCAGGTCTGAAACCTGGCGGAAATCCAAATCCAAGCTCCATGACTACGGGAACCTTTGCAGAGGAGCCGATAGGAATCGTCAGGCTCAGTTGGATATCGACGCTGATGGCAGGATAGGAGGTATTGTCTACATGGCCTATCAGCTGCGTGGTGTTCACAGGATGAGTACTATATAATATGGTATCCCTGCTACTCACGATCTCCCACCGGACCTGGGGTGTATTGGCGGGCATCCGGCCATAAACTTCTCTGTCAAAATCCTCAAAGAGCTCTAGCTTGCGCTGATCCCATTTTTTAGCAGTATTGACTTTTTTGCCGTTATTGAATTTTAGTGGATCCGGGAGCTTGGGATAGGGGTTGGCCTTGGATTCGTCATAGTTAGCGGCGTTGGGGGCGTTGGGATTGCTGCCGTTGGCGCCCGGCCTGAGGGAGGTGATGCCCAGCTGTCGCAGTATATCCTGGTGATCTTCATTGGTAAGCTTACGGATATTGTCACGGGTCTGCCAGTCGCGGATATGATCGGCCAGCTCTACCATGGGGGCGACCATGATGTCTTTTTCATTGGCTTTGATGTACTGCAAGAGCTCCCGATGGGCTTCGAGGTCAACATTGATATTGTGTTCTCCCCCTACACCGTGAAATAAAAAGACCAGCAGTGAATTGGTCGCCATGGCTTTTTCGACCAGGTCGATCATCTGGGCTCCTGACTCGCCGTTGATGGCATAACAGTCGATATTGTACAGATCGACTGCCTGGATAGGATGCATCTCATGTCGCACTGCCCGGGCTCCATTAAAATCAGGCTTGATCTGCTCGACGAAAGAACCATCGCTGACCATCATATCCCCACAGGTAAAAGCAAAGGTTCTTTTCTTGAGTCCATCGATGGCCTCCAACATGACATTGGTCATCCTGATTTCGTCGGACATCCTACGGATAGTATAAGTAGACATATCGTACTCAGGTCGTACCCAGGACCGGCCAGGCGTGCCCCCGAGGCAAGGGTGGAATAAAGTATGATTTCCTAGTTCATGCCCTTCGGCTGCTACAGCTTTCCACTCAAACATCCTGTTTTTAAAAGCAGGAGTATAGGTGGTCAGATAAAAAGTAGCCTTCAGTCCCAAAGAATCCAATATCGGAAGTGCATGGTCCAGGTGTACATTTAAAGCATCGTCGTAAGTAATGGCTACGGCGCATTTTTTGCCTCGCCAGGCCTGGGTGTTAAATTGTGCCTGGGCGGAATAGACTGATAGAAGAATGGCACCAAACAATATTAATTTTTTCATCTGCAGAATAAGGTAAGCTATTTTAAAAATCGATCAGTGGTAGGAAGGTTATTCCTCTTCCACCTCTGTCCAAGGTATTGGATGAAGATATAAAATAACCAAATAACCGGGCTTGGAAATAAATAGGTTTTGCAATCCCGGAGCAGGAGATATCGTTAGCGTTACGACTTTATTTGTAATTCGTTACTCCTTTCCCTGGGATTAATTTTCTCAGTTTTAGTACATCGAATTTCGTCTACAAATTAAAATCAACAAAGTCCTGTCTTACCATGACCCGGGCATAAACGTGTTGGGTTCTCCATAATATGTAAATAAGGCAGGAACTAGTAGCGGACAACCATAAACCAACTATTTTGCAATCATAACTATTTTGGAAGTTACTGCGTGCTCACTTGAAATTTTAAGTAGATAGGTTCCTGAATGAACAAGGGTAGTCTCCAGCCGTGCGGTGGTGGCTTTAGCAGCTATTCTCGATTTTTGAACCATCCTGCCCGATACATCAAAGAGCTCCACAGTTAAGGGCTTACTATTTGGCCCCAAAAATTGAATGTCTATATAATCATTTGCCGGATTTGGAAAAACAATCGCTTTTAATGCTTCCGCTTGATTGTTGAGATTTACCTCACCTAAGGCGGTGGTCAAACAATTTTCTGCACCAAAAGAAGGTGTGTACAATTTAAAAGTACCGCTTCCATTTGGGCACCTCAAATAAGAAATATCTTTGGTTTGCGCACCAAAGCTGATGCTATCTACTACGTAGCTATCAGCATATGATAAAATAGCTTGCTCGCCGGTGGCTGATAATTTGAAGGTAGCATGAATGCCTTCCTGATCTTCATCATCATCTGCCCACACGATTAAATAGGATTTTGGACCTATGGTCGTTCCATCAGGAAATTTCCACTTTTGTGTAGAGGTATAAGAATCAGACAAATACAGATTGTCAAGACTAATTGTGTTAGAGGTAGTATTGTATAGTTCGATCCAATCATCGTAGTCTCCATGTGCATCAGCTATCGTAGCACCATTATCAGCCATCAGTTCATTGATGACTAACTCTCCTTTTTGAATAGTTGATTGTACAGCATATAAATTATAAAACTCATGTTCAGCTCTTACTGGGGAGAAAATACCGGCGTTCGAATTGTCGGCGTAAAAATAATACTCCGCAAAAGCAGTCTTCATGGTGATATCTATTCCAAATACCTGGTCGCCTGCCGTACCATCATTGTGTACTCCATCATCAAACATTTTGACTTTGGTGAATGGGCTTTCTTTTGAAAACCGATATCCGATAAATACTTCTTTAGCATTGGTCACTGTTGCATTAATATACAAAGTGCTATTGATGGCCGGAGCGTTATTGGATGCACTGACATTGGAGATGGAAGGTGCCGTCGCTGTAAAATCTGTCAATGCCAACAAATAGGTACTTCTCCCGTCCATGAGGTTTTTAATACCCGGTGTCCCGCCCATACCTCCCGAAATGTCAGAAGTCAGATTGCTTTGAAATTGTGCATAGCTAAAAAACTTATTTGGGTCAGCCTGGACTGCTGCATTGATGATGGTTTGCAATTCGTTAGCCCTGGTAAAATAGGTACCGCTGGCAAAAAATTCTGAAATCATTGTCTTCATATGGGCAATATACATATGCTTATATCGGGGGATAGCGAGCAGTTTTTGTATCAACGGCCATGCAGCATCATTGAGATGGAGCAGATGGGTCATTTGCTGTTTGGCAATGGTATTCTGCAAGTTGATCGTACCTGTTTGACTAAAAGTGCCTAATGACTCATTGAGATCCCAGACTACTGGATTGAATAAACCGTTGTCGTCCTGGTATAAATAATAGTTTTGAGAAAATACACCGATATAACTATCCAGGTTGACAAAAACATTATCAAAAGCCAACATCCACAATACCCGATCTACATCCAGTATGTTTTCTATGCCATTGATATTGTTTGCGAGCGTATCACAAAGAGCAATCAACGCGCTCCAGCCATCATCGGATTTTAATTCGTAGGCCGCATCATAAGCGCTGCTATCCTTTCCCAGGTATACAAGATTGGGTTTAGCCATGGTACCTTGGCCGGCTCCTGCTATAGGATTACATTTTATAAAAGCATTGTTATTAGAATAGAAGTGGTTATTTACAAATTTTTTGGAAATGGATTCAACATTAGGATACAGGCCTATCAAGGAGCCGTTGATATACACATTGGCATAGTTGGCAAGAGGCGCATCCATGTAGTTCCTTAATATTTCATAAGATAGCACTTCTCTAATAAAAGTGGGGTCTTTGGCACTATTGCTTAGTTTGATGTCAGTATAACCCTGGTAGTCCTGCTCTTTGTAAGTATTAAGCTCAATGTGGAAAGGGTTCTTTTTTTGATTAGCATTATAGGTGCTGTTGCCTTTATATTTTATACCGACACTATCAAATACAACTCCATTGACCGCTACGGATTTTGCCATGATGTAACCTTCAGCACCGGCTTTGGAGGTATCGAGTTGATAATCCCAATTGTTTTGTGAAAAGGTGATTTCAATTTTTTGAATGGTTTTAATATCATAAAAATTCTGTCCTGATCCAGGTAGAATGGACAACGATGAAATTAACACTATTGATAGAGTCAATACATACGAAGGTGTAATTCGAATTGATTTAAGCATTTTTTGAGCTTTGGCTGGTTTGATACTTCAATATATACGACTATTTTTTGAAGAACCTTTGACCTGTTGAAATTTTTTTAATGACTAAGCTGAGATCTGAGTAAAACCTACTAGCCCATGCAAAAAAAAGCCCTTCCGTCGTGGAAGGGCTTCATACTGCTCTTATAAGTATTACTCTAAATCAATTCACTTTGCGTTCCTTTACTTCTTTCTGTACTTCTTTGGCGGCCTCTTTTACTTCTTTTACCGCTTTTTTGACTTCATCCTTTGCTTCATCGACTGCCTGGTGGGCATCTTCGACGGCTTTTTTTATTTCATCTTTGACATCTTGTGCATCACCTACTGATTGCTGTGCATCTTCGATCACTTTGGGATGAGCAGCATCATATTCCGGGCAGATCAATCCATCTTTGGTCATGACCCAGGTGAGCCCATTCATATTCCAGGGATAATCGTTGGATTCTATTTTGTCACCATCGACCGGATACATGTCTTCACCGATCCTGACACTTTTTCCAACAGGCACTTCGATAAAGACCGAAGTATGCTGATCCCTGATTTTAGTCTGGCGATCGATACCAATATAATTGTCTACATAGAGCGTATTGCCATCTATCCTGGCTACATCATCTATTTTCAGGGCGCGTCGTCTGGCTTCTGCATTGCTGGAGCCTGCTGCGTGTAAGTCCTGGCGTATGTGAAACTGGTCATCATTGGAAGCAGAGATATGCACCGGCACTTTAGGGTAGATTACTTTGCCGTCTTCGATCCAAACCTCTCCAAATAATTTGAAGAAATCATTGCGGTCTTTTTTGTCACCTACTTGCACATTGAGTACATCGCTGTTGATCTTTCCTTCATACACTATTCGATCTTGGTGGGCATGGTTGCTAAATTGGCGAGCGGTATTCAGGCCAAAGAAGGCACCACCCATGAGATTGAGTAACCAAAGTCCTCCCAGTCCGGCAGCCAGGGATTTGGGCAGTCGTGTACCATTATACATCCGCGCACCCATAAAAATCACAAAAACCATAGGGATCAAGACCAGGAAAAATGCATTCATCATAGACAAAGCCGAAGTAGCTTTAGAACCAGAAAAGAAAAAAGATGCATAAGGCCAGAGCATAGACCAACCAAAGATCATGCTGATAATGAAAAGTGACAGACAAATCAAAGCAACCACTGCAAATACTTTTAATGCGATCGGGACCAGGTTACGGAGAATATTGCCAATTAAAAGGAATAAACCACTTAACAAGCCGGATCCGGCAGATACTACCTTGCCTGCAGTAGAAAAGCTGGCTTTAAATTGTTTTTTCGTCTCAGGATCCAAATTGCTATTGAATTCATTGGACAAATGCTCTATCTCTTCCTGTACTGTTTTAGCAATGGAATTGTAATCTATGGGCTCGCCCTTCATGGCCAGTCTGTCCGCAGCAGTGGTGGCCTTAGGCAAGATGATACTCAATATGATATATACAGGAAAGCCGATGCCTCCACCAAATATCAATACAGAAAAGATCAATCGTACCCACACAGGATCCTGGATTCCAAAATAGGCAGCTATACCGGAACAGACACCAGAGATGATCTTGTCATCAGGGTCTTTAAACAATTTTTTGCCTTTATGGGTTTTTCTGGGCCGGTCAGGATCGATGATCGTTTCATCAATCGGATCAGCTCCGAATTCTTCCGGGGATCCCATGATAGAGATGACCTCTTTGACCTCCCGTAGGGTCACAATAGTCCTGCCATCAAGACGCTCTGTCAATAACTCAGCGAGCCGGGATTCGATATCACCGATGATCTCCTCACATCCGGCGGAGTTTTTGAAATGTTTGCGAAGACTTCTTATATAGGCTTGTAAATATTCGAAGGCATCTTCATCGACCGTAAAAGGGTGACCTCCTAAATTTATGGTATGAATCTTATTCATTATTTGTTATTTGTAGTTTGATTAACACTATGGACTAAATCATTCCAGGAATCATGCAACTCCAGGTAGAGCTGTTTTCCATGTTCAGTGATTTGGTAATATTTTCTCGGTGGTCCTGATCTGGACTCTTGCCAGTTATATTCCAAATATCCCGCATCCTTGAGCCTGTTGAGCAGCGGATACAATGTGCCTTCTACCACGATGAGCTGTGATTCCTTCAACCGTTTGATGATGTCCGACGGATAGATGGGTTGCTCATGGATGATAGCTAGGATACAAAGCTCCAGAACTCCTTTTCGAAGTTGGGCTTTGCTGTTGGCGATGTTTAATGTATTTCCATCCATGTAGCAAATATATGGTTAAATCAGGTATTGTGTGATACATAGTACTTAAGTTGGCAAGGATCTAGGTTTGATAATTTTGTTAATGACAGATATACAATACTATACATATATTACTATTGTTTATTTAAATATTTTTAGGTCCTCAAAGAGCAGCATTTATCCTTTGTATCCTATATTTTATAGTTAAAAATAATACGCTGGTCGAATTAATCGAAAGAAAGGAATAGGGTAGGATGGAGTTTTAAAAAAATTAAGCTTCAAGCCGGCAGTATAATATATATATGTGTCGAATTATCTTTAATATCGTCCTCAACTGAAAAGGATATTACCTAATACAAACAATATGGCACATTACCTGGAAGAGCTGGGAGTCACCGATGATCTTTTGACGCAGGCTGAAAAGGTATTTCTGGATACTCAAGGTTACCTGGTCCTGGGGGAAATATTAAGTGACGAAGAAGTGACCCAAATCAGGGATCACTTGATGATTTTGATGCAGAGGGAAGGTGAAAACGCGGGAGCGGAGCTGATGGACTCGCCTTATATCCGACATCCAAAAGAAGCTGGAGCTGACAGGCTCGCAGACCTCGTCAATAAAGGCCAGGTCTTTGATATTTTTTATACTCATCCCAAAGTCCTGGCTGCTATCAGTCGGGTGCTCGGTAAGGAGATGAAACTTTCATCACTCAATTACAGGGCAGCAAAACCCGGCGCAGGAGAGCAAAAACTTCATGTAGACTGGCATGAAGCGGTAGCAACAGGTGATTACAAAGTATGCAATTCAATTTGGTTGCTGGACGACTTTAGTGTGGCCAATGGAGCTACCCGCATGGTCCCTGGCACGCACCTGCATGGGCGATTGCCGCAGGATGTATTGAAAGATCCACAATCGATTCATCCCGACCAATTGATACTCGAGGCTCCTGCCGGTACAGTAGCTATATTTAACTCGCACACCTGGCATGGTGGTACCCGCAATGATACCAATGATCTTCGCAGAGCTGTGCACAGCTATTTTTGCAGAAGAGATCAACCTCAACAAATAGATCAAAAGCGCTATATCCTTCCAGCCACCAGGGAGCGCCTGAACGAGGCAGCTTTAAAATTGCTGGATGTATGACAGACAGATATATGTTATAAAACACCTTTTGCCCTGCAAGGAAGGAATTGGTCGTATCTACGTAACGTAAATAAAATTTGACTCTTATCTTTGCAGCGAATATGGCCAAACAGCTTCATAATAAATACAACCGCAAAGAACTTAAAAAACTGTATGCGTCCCAGGTAGAAGATCGTACCGTTGTATCATTTTACAAGTACATTAAGATCGATCAACCTCAGCTATTTAGAAATCAGCTTTACCAATGGTTTGATGCCCTTGAAGTCAAAGGGCGCATTTATGTGGCCTATGAAGGGATCAATGCCCAGATCAGCCTGCCGACTCCTCGATGGGACGAGTTTAAAAGCCTCATTGATTCGATCGAATCTTTGAGGGGTATACGATTAAATGTAGCGGTAGAGCATGATGCCAAATCATTTTTTGCACTCATCATCAAAGTGCGCGATAAAATAGTCGCAGACGGGATTGAAGATCCTGATTTTGATGTGACTAAAAGTGGAGTGCACCTGGATGCAGCGAACTTTAATCGATTAGCCTCTCAGAGCGATACCGTGATCGTAGACATGCGCAATCATTATGAGAGTGAGATAGGCCATTTTAAAAAAGCCATTACCCCTGAAGTAGTGACTTTTAGAGAATCTCTCCCTTTGGTCGCGGAAGCATTGGCTGACAAAAAAGACCAACCCATCATCATGTATTGTACCGGTGGGATCCGATGTGAAAAAGCCTCAGCCTATCTCAAGCATCATGGTTTTAATGAAGTATACCAGCTAGACGGAGGCATCATCAAATATGCGCATGATGTTGAATACCTGGGTCTGCCCAATCTGTTTATTGGCAAAAACTTTGTGTTTGATGAAAGGTTGGGCGAACGAATCAGCGAGGATGTGATCGCCCACTGCCACCAGTGTGGAGCCCCGAGTGATGACCATGTCAACTGCGCCAATGATGCCTGTCATATCCTCTTCATTCAATGCAGCTCTTGTGGTGAGCAGTTTGATCACTGCTGTTCTCAAAAGTGTGCTGACTTTATCCGATTACCACAGGAAGAACAGGCAGCAAAGAGAAAAACAGAGACTTTTAATGGAAGTAAATTTAGCAAGGGGCGGTATAAAGCTTCCAATAAAGATTTAGTTATTTAGGAAGCACCTCTTTTATCTCCAGGGATGAAGCATACTGCAGTACCAGGACTTAATTTTTACGGGAGATACCCCCAATTTAAATGCTGAAAATGCAATCAGGTTAGCCATCTGCACTTTGAGATAAGCGTTAGTTTGATATTTGCGATTTGAGACGACGATGGTTTTGTCCATGACTACAGTTTTGATAGGATGTTTCCACAATCTTCTGACCAGGTCAAAATCTTCCATAATCACATAGGAGTCATTGTAACCACCTATTTTTTCAAAAGTGGAGCGACCTATAAATAAACTTTGATCTCCGCCGCCCTGGAAAATCAGCCAGCGGAATTTGGTAAAAAATGAATTGATGGCTAATAGACCGCTTTTTTGCTCTCCCAATTGCAAGCGGTATGATCCGGATTCATATCCGGCGGATCGCTGCTCAAAAATATCTTGGATGAATGAAGCAGGCGGCATCGTATCGACATGTAAAAAATACAATACCTCACCTTTGGCCATTTTGGCACCCAGATTTAATTGAGAGGCACGATTAGATTTGATGGTCTCGAGGAGTAGTACCGGATATGATTTGGCGATGGATATGGTATCATCCTTTGATCCTCCGTCCACTACAATGATTTCTATACCTTCACTCAGAAAATCGACCAGAAAGTTCAACAAACCCGGCAATAATTTTTCCTCATTGAGGACTGGTATGATTACAGACAGCTGCATAGTGTAAAGCATAAACCTACATATTTTTTTGTTTCAATCCCAACGAGCTGGTGTACAGACATGAATCTTCACTTAAATCAAAACCAAGACGGAATATTATCTTTAGCCCCATGAATGTAGGATTGAGCCAGGTCTGTGTCTATTGCGCTTCAAGCAATCAGATAGACATCAAATATTTTGAGGCTGCCGGTAGGTTGGGTGATTTGCTGGCAGAGCATCATATTACCCTGGTATATGGGGGAGGGGCTTCCGGCCTCATGGGGCGTATCGCTGATCATGTCATGTACGCCGGTGGCAAGGTGATTGGGATCATTCCGGATTTTATGAAGCAAGTAGAGTGGGCACACAATAAAATCACCGAACTCCATATAGTAGGGGATATGCATGAGAGGAAAAAAAGATTTCTGGATGGCACTGATGCATTGGTGGCCATGGCTGGCGGATGTGGGACCCTGGAAGAACTTCTGGAGGCTATTACACTCAAAAGGCTGGGTCTGTTTAATAAGCCTATCATCCTGCTTAACACAGATGGGTTTTATGATGATCTGATAGCAATGTTGCATAAATGTATCGATGAGCGATTTATGAATGCGGACTCTACCCAAATGTGGACCGTAGTGCATCACCCTGAAGAGGTAATCCCGGCCATACGCACAGCACCCAAATGGCACGACGATGCGATCACGCGCGCGACCCTCAAATAAGCCATGTTTCATTTATTTTCAAAAATCTTATCCTTGGTCATCTCTCCATATAATTGGATAGTGGTTTCATTCCTGTTGTCTTTTGTTTTCAAAAAACAGCGGGTAAAATTTGTTTTAAGAATTGGCGCTTTGATTGGTTTTCTGATATTTGGAAATCGTGCACTGATCAATCAAGTCTATAAAAGTATTGAGCCCGCCCCTTTAATGCAGGCAAGTATCCAGGTGCCGTATGCATATGCCGTCGTCCTGGGCGGTGGTTTGGCCCATTCCAACCATAATTTTCCGGATCGTATATTTTTTAATGATCATATCAACAGACTTACGGAATGTATGGAGCTAGTCCAGTCAGGTCGGGTGAATAAAGTGATCCTGAGCGGTGGCGTAGGTGGCTTGTCCCGGTTTAGGGATATAGAGACCGATCATATGAAAACTTTTTTGGTGGAAAATAATTGGCCTGATTCCACCATCCTCGTAGAGGCTAATAGTAGAAATACGTATGAGAATGCCCTGGAGGTAAAAAAGATATTGGATTCGTTGCATTGTACCTTAAAAATCTTATTGATCACTTCAGCAGTGCATATGTCCCGTGCCGAAGGATGTTTTAGAAAACAAGGTATTCCTTTGGATACTTACCCGGCTGATTATCAGCAAAAGGACAAACTGGAGTACCTGGAGTACATCAACCCCGATACCAAAGCATTGGGAGAATGGCAGGCCCTGATTCACGAATGGGTAGGCAGCCTGGTCTATAAATGGAAAGGGTATCTATAAGCTGCAGGTAGATCTATGGTTTAAAAATTGATCGGTATAAAGACAGGTCTTTGGAGACTAGCATTCATGTAGAAATGCATATTTTTTTATCATAGATACATGAAAAATGCAAAAAAAATTATCAAATATCACTTATTCTGAACACCAGCTCAGATAATATTACGATTAAAAAACGTGAAAATCAATACTTTAAGCTACTTCCAGCGCTTTGGATTTTTCTGATTTTTTTCGATCTTCTTCTCCAAGGACCACTTTGCGTAATCGAACATTTTTAGGAGTCACTTCGATACATTCGTCACTCTCTATATATTCCATACACTCTTCTAAGGTGAGGTCTATTTTGGGGAATATACGAGCAGCATCATCAGAACCTGAAGCACGAACGTTGCTGAGCTTTTTTGGTTCACAGGCATTGACTACGAGATCACCGGGTTTGGTAGTTTCACCAATGATTTGACCTGGATATACTTCATCGCCGGGTTCTATAAAAAACGAACCGCGATCCTGTAATTTATCGATAGAGTAACCTGTGGCGGATCCTTGAGATTTGGCTATGAGGACACCATTATTTCTTCCCGGGATAGGACCTTTCCAGGGCTTATACTCTGTAAATCGGTGGGACATGATAGCTTCACCGGCAGTCTGCACCAGGATCCGTGACCTAAGACCGATCAAACCTCTGGAAGGTATTTCAAACTCAAGATGCTGGATATCATTGCGGGTCTCCATCACATGCATCTCGCCTTTGCGCGAAGTCACCAGGTCGATCACCTTGCCGCTATACTCAGACAGTACATCGACGACCAGCAATTCGAAGGGCTCACATTTTTGACCATCAATGACTTTGGTGATGACTTTTGGTTGGCCTACAGTAAGTTCATAACCTTCACGACGCATGGTTTCTACCAATACCCCTAAGTGGAGTATACCTCTGCCAAATACCATCAGTGTATCTGCACTGTTGGTCTCTTCTACTCTGAGGGCGAGATTTTTTTCAATTTCTTTAGCTAGTCTTTCTTTGATATGGCGCGAGGTTACATATTTGCCGTCCCGACCATAGAAAGGAGAATTATTTATTCCAAAAGACATATTCATTGTTGGTTCGTCCACTGTGATGGTAGGCAGTCCTTCCGGAGAATCTATGTCTGCGATGGTATCACCGATATTAAATGATTCAAGTCCGACAACAGCGCAAATATCGCCTGCCATTACTTCATTCACTTTTTTCTTACCCATCCCTTCGAAGATAAAAAGCTCTTTGATCCGGGTTCTGATCGTTTTTTCTGCTTGCACAAGGCTGATGGTTTGATTTTCTTTGATCTTGCCACGGCTGACTTTGCCGATGCCGATACGACCATGGTAAGAGGAATAGTCAATAGAGGTGAGCTGCATCTGAAGGTTGCCTTCTTCTATTTTGGGTTCTGGTACATATTTAAGGATGCCATCTAATAATGGGGTGATGTCATCACTGGGAGTCATGGAGTCATTGAACCATCCGTGTTTGCCTGATCCATAAAAAGTAGGAAAATCCAACTGCTCTTCGGTTGCATTTAGATTATAGAATAGTTCGAATATCTGTTCTTGTACTTCTGCAGGCCGACAATTTGGTTTGTCTACTTTATTGATGACCACCATCGGTCTGAGGTTAAGCTCGAGTGCTTTTTGGAGCACAAATCGGGTCTGAGGCATGGTTCCTTCAAAAGCATCTACTAATAGCAGTACTCCATCAGCCATTTTGAGTACCCGCTCTACTTCACCACCGAAATCGGCGTGACCAGGGGTGTCGATGACATTGATCTTGGTGCCTTTGTATACGACGGATGCATTTTTTGAAAATATCGTGATCCCACGTTCTCTTTCCAATTCATTGGAGTCCATGATCAGATCACCCGTCTCCTGATTGTCACGAAATACTTTTGTAGCATGGAGGATTTTGTCTACCAGGGTAGTTTTCCCATGATCTACGTGGGCGATGATCGCAATATTCCGAATATCCATAAAAAGACTGATTTTGTGTTAAAAGGAGTGCAAAGGTAATACTTTTCGTTTGTTTGAAGAGTAAGGTGGGTATAACAAGTTGTTAATTAATCATTTATTCATAAAGTAGCCAACTCAGTCAATGGGCAGCCAAAGAGCTAATGCATGAGACAGAGGAAGTTAGCGGAGCATAGAGCTGCCTGTGATCCCAGAGATTGAGCTTATTTAAGAAATTGGTTCATAATAGATATCTTCTACTTTTGTAGCTTATACCTATTAAATATGGACAACAGGCCAAGGGTAGAATTAGAATTGAGCCGTATGGATAAAGTACTTCATACCGGCTCCCGGATCGCATTGATCTTGACATGGATGACCTTTTTCTTTATTTATACCGACCTCCCTGAGATCAGTCCTACTCATTTTAATTTGCATGGAGAAGCGGATGGTTTTGGCCATAAAAAAATATTCTTCATACTACCAATCATCTGCAGCCTCACTTTTGGGCTTTTGTGGTATTTGGAAGACAAACCCTATTTATACAATTATCCTGTAAAAATCACCCCGGAAAATGCAAAAAAACAATACGTAATGGCATCAAGATTAATGAGATATATAAATGTTATCTTGCCCTTGATGTTTACATTTATCCTTGTTGCCGTGTACGATTCAGTACATGGCAATAAGTTAGGTCTGAGTAAAGGGTTGCTGCCATTTGTCTTCGTATTGGTCATAATACCTTCCTTTTATTTGGTTTATAAAGCGTTAAAAAATTAACGTAACCAGCCAATAGGTAGTATGGAAGGTTTAGTAGCCTGCGCGCTGGATAATTAGATGCACGGTGGTTCTATTATTTGGCACTATTCCTGACCGCCAATCCATAAATGCCCAAAGGCAAAACTACTCCACTCTCCGCTGTGATATACAATTCTTTTGCTTCAATATGCCAGCCTTTAAAATGCAGTTCTAAAAGCTGCTGAGCAATCATAGGAGAAAAGCCCATTGAATACATATTGAGCAGGATAAACTTTCCGGCGGGCTTGAGTAGCTGAGCGCATTTATCCAATAGCTCATCGATTTGGTCTGCCAATAGCCATTTTTCACCTTTAGGACCCCGACCGTAGGCTGGAGGATCGAGGATGATTCCGTCATAGGATTTGCTTCGATTGACTTCCCGCGACACAAATTTAAAGGCATCCTCAGCTACCCACCGGATGTCACTCAGGTCACTTTGCTCCATATTGGTTCGGGCCCAGGTAAGCATAGAGGGGACAGCATCGACATGATAGACCTCTGCGCCGGCCTGCCTTGCTACCAGGCTGGCTGCACCGGTATAAGCAAAGAGGTTTAGGACTTTAGGTTGGGTAAGTTTTTGTATCAACTGATCAAGTTTAGCCCAATTTTCTATTTGTTCGGGAAATACCCCCACGTGACCAAAGGAAGTGCATTGCAGCTGTAACTTCACCTTTTGATAGTGGATCCACCAGGGTTGGATCGGTGCTTTTGTAAAGGTCCAACCTCCGGCTTTCTCCTGATTGCTACGGGTAAAAGATGCATCATATCGATGCCAGATGGATGCTTCAGCCTGTTTGCTCCAGATCGCCTGCGGTTCAGGACGGCGCAATACATAAGGCCCAAAGCGTTCGAGTTTTTCTTGCCCACCGCAGTCTAAAAGCGAATAATCCGGCCAATGCATCATACTTGTTAAATTAGGAATACTTAGTGCGAAACTATGGTTTTTTAAAAACTTATCTTTGAGGCTCTATGCATCATTCGACTTCTATTGAGGAATGGTTGCAGGCTACCGACCTGCCTATACTGGATGTCCGGTCACCATCGGAATATGCCCATGGTCATGTGCCCGGGGCGCATTCGATACCCTTATTTGATGATGAGGGTAGGGCTTTGGTAGGTACCACGTACAAACAAGCCGGCAAATCCGAAGCTTTGATCCAGGGGCTTGAATTGGCTGGCCCAAAATTGGCGGACATAGTAAAAGCGGCTTTGGCCATCGCCCCGTTGAAAAAGGTCAGGTTGCATTGCTGGCGTGGCGGAATGCGCAGTGGCAGCGTAGCCTGGTTGCTACATACCATGGGTTTTGAACAGGTGCTCACCCTGACCGGGGGGTATAAAGTATATCGAAACTGGGTGCTCGCTCAATTTGAAAAAAATATGAACTGTACATTCTCGGTGGGCGTACAGGAAGTGCTAAAACGGATGTGCTGAAACAATTGGCTGCTCACCAACTACCCGTCATCGATTTGGAAGGCCTTGCACATCACAAAGGATCGGCATTTGGTTGGATCGGAGAACAGGCACAGCCCACTCAGGAACAATTTGAAAACAATCTTGCTCAAAACCTGCACCCCCAAGCATCAGCTAGTATCTGGATGGAGGATGAAAGCGAACGAATAGGGATGGTGCGCATACCCAATACTGTATATGAACAAATCAGATCAGCCCCCGTTTTTTTTCTGGATATACCTATTACCGTAAGGATACCCCATTTAGTCAAAACCTACTCCCATTTTGGGGATGAAAAATTAGAAACCAGTATCCTTCGTATCAGTAAAAGGTTGGGCGGATTGAATACCAAACTTGCTTTAGACGCACTGAAGATCAAAGACTACACAGAAGTGGCGCGAATCACTTTAGGTTATTATGACAAATATTATGAAGCCGGAGTCGGTCGTCGGGTGCCCTCTTCTGTACATAAACTACCCACTGAAACCATCGATCCTGCCTTCAATGCGGATCTCATCTTAAAACATAAATCAGACTTATTATATGGAATCCATCAAACTCACGCAGTATAGTCATGGTGCGGGCTGCGGCTGCAAAATCTCTCCCAAAAACCTTGAAGTGATACTCCAATCTACCCAGTCGATATTGCCTGATCCAAAACTATTGGTGGGATATGACTCCCGGGATGATGCGGCAGTCTATGATATCGGTCATGGCCAGGCTGTGATCAGTACTACCGATTTTTTTATGCCGATTGTAGACGATGCTTTTGATTTCGGACGCATAGCGGCTACCAATTCGATCAGTGATATCTACGCTATGGGAGGCACACCCATCATGGCGATTTCAGTATTGGGTTGGCCTGTCAATAAAATTCCCTTAGAAGTCGCCCGACAAGTGGTCGACGGAGGCAGAGCAGTATGCCAGGCTGCAGGAATCCCACTGGCAGGAGGCCATAGCATAGATAGTCCGGAACCAATATTTGGACTGGCCGTCACCGGTACCATTGACAAAACCAGGATCAAAAAAAATGATACTGCACAGGAAGGGGATGTATTATTCCTGACCAAACCCATCGGTATCGGAATCTTAAGCACTGCTCAGAAAAAGGGCTTACTCACCAAAGCCGATGAAAAAATAATGGTAGAGACAATGTGTACTTTGAACAAGGTGGGTATCGAGCTGGCAGCTATAGAAGGGGTGCATGCCATGACAGATGTCACGGGATTTGGATTATTAGGTCACTTACTTGAAATGGCGAGAGGAAGTGATCTTTCGGCAGAGATCGAAGTCGATCAGGTGTCACTTTTACCCAATGTTTCATCATATCTTGAAGCTGGTGCTTTCCCCGGAGGCACTACACGCAACCTGGATAGTTATGCACAACACGTATCCTTTGATATTTCATCTGATAGGGCGAGCCGCTTAGGGTCCAGTGAGCACTGGCGCTTGATATTGGCTGATCCTCAGACGAGCGGAGGGCTGTTGATAGCAGTAGGAGCTCAAGATGTCAGCAAAGTGAAATCTATATTGGAAAAAGAAGGATTGTGCTCTAACATTATTGGAAAAATCGGACCACGCTCTTCAAAATTTATTTCGCTGAATTAATATGATGCTTATTGAAAAAAATTTCGACACAAGTCTCACACTTTCTATCTTCATCCTATGAATCAAATCAATACAGCACTATGTTCTTACGGTATGAGTGGTACCGTATTTCATGCACCATTCATTTCTATCCATCCTGGCTTTAATTTTTATGGAGTATGGGAGCGATCCAAAAACCTGGCGCAGGAAAAATATCCAGCAGTCAAAGTCTTTCGTACTTATGAAGAGATGCTGATGGATCCGGCTGTAGAGTTGGTAGTGGTCAATACACCAAGCTACACCCACTACGATTATGCCAAACAAGCTCTGGTGGCAGGCAAAAATGTCATTGTCGAAAAGCCATTTACCGCTACGGTTGAGCAAGCTCGTGAGTTGGTCTCCATAGCAAAGGAAAATGGTTTGAAGCTTTCAGTTTTTCAAAATCGCCGCTGGGACAGTGATTTTCTTACTGTCAAAAGTGTATTGGATAGCGGGGTGTTGGGAGATATATTGGAAGCAGAGTTTCATTACGACCGGTACAATCTTGTATTGAGTCCTAAGGCACACAAAGAAACGCCTGGTCCTGCAGTAGGAGGTCTGTACGATCTGGGACCTCATCTTATCGATCAGGCGCTTGTTTTATTCGGGATGCCGGAGCGTGTATTTGCAGATATTATGATGACCAGGCCGGGCTCCAAAGTGGATGATTATTTTGAAATACTATTATATTATCCTCAGATGCGGGTGAGATTGAAATCAGGATATCAGTTTCGCGAACCCATACCATCTTTTGCTTTGCATGGATCTAATGGTTCGTTTTTAAAATCACGGGCGGATGTGCAGGAGACCAGATTGCAAGCTGGAGTATCACCTACAGCGGATGATTGGGGAGTGGAGCCTGTATCACAACAAGGCTTACTGCATGCTACGATCGATGGAACCGTATTCAGAGGTATGATCCCAACATTACCCGGCAACTATCTTAATTATTATGATGGTGTATACAAAGCTTTTAGGCTGGGTGATGCGCTTCCGGTCAGTGGTGTGGATGGCTTGAATGTGATCACCATTATTGCATCTTCACAAAAAAGCAATGCTGAAAAAAGAGTAGTAGATCTGTAAAGTAGTCTATATCCCGGTGGCACATCTAGAACTAACCCTGGTTGCGATCTCTGATTTTGATGATCAGGCATACAATCATAACGCCAAGCAACAGTAGTTTCAACCATAGAAAATTACCTAACCAAAATCGATTGACCAGGAACAGCACAAGGCAAAATACACTGATGATATCTACGATTTGTGACTTTTGCATAAGAGTTCCTTTGTAAATTAAAAAACTGAAATTAAAAATTATCTTTGGGATCAACTCAGATTTGATATGAAAATGAATAATGTTTGCCTGGCTATGTTGGTTTTGATATTAGTGGGCATCAGTGCTTGTAAAACGGCTAATTCAAAGTTTAAGTTTGGATTTCAGGATACAGGGATGCCCATTGATCAGCGAGTAGATGATCTGGTTTCCAGGCTCACCCTGGATCAAAAAATCGAACAACTGATGAACCAGGCACCAGGTATAGATAGCCTGGGTATCCCGCAGTACAATTGGTGGTCGGAAGGATTGCATGGCATAGCGCGGGCAGGACTGGCGACGGTGTTTCCACAGGCGATCGGCATGGCAGCGACCTGGGATGATGCATTGATTTACGAAGTGGCTAATGTCATCTCCGATGAGACCAGGGCCAAACATGAGGAATTTGTAAGACGGGGCAAAAGATTTCTCTACCAGGGATTGACTTTGTGGTCGCCCAATATCAATATATTTCGTGATCCGCGATGGGGTCGTGGGCAGGAGACTTATGGGGAGGACCCATTTTTGACGGGTACTTTGGGTATACAATTTATCAGAGGACTGCAAGGGGACGATCCATATTTTTTTAAGACCATTGCTACAGTCAAACACTTTGCGGTGCATAGCGGTCCGGAACCGGAGCGTCATGAATTTGATGCTAAGGCCAGCCTCAAGGATATGAATGAAACTTATCTCCCCCAATTTGAGATGGGCATTAAAGAGGGAAAGGCTTATTCGTTGATGTGTGCCTACAATAGTTTGAATGGAGTGCCTTGTTGTGGCAATTCAACTTTGTTGGGTAATATCCTGAGGCAAGACTGGGATTTTAAAGGATACGTAGTATCAGATTGTGATGCGATAGATGACATTACACTGCATCATAAATTTACTTCTACACCGGAAGAAGGCGTCGCCCTGGCCATCAAAGCAGGTACCGATCTTGAATGTGGCAGGTTTTTTAAAAATCTAAAATCAGCAGTGGAGCAAAATCTGATTTCGGAGAAAGAATTGGATATCGCTTTAAAAAGATTGTTTACAGCACGGATGAAACTTGGTATGTTTGATGACAGCACGACCAATAAATGGGCCAGGCTGCCTTATACTATAGTAGATCAACCCAAACATCGCGCACTCGCTTTGGATGTGGCGAGAAAATCCATGGTGTTGCTTAAAAATGAAGCCAATTTTTTACCGCTCAAAAAGGATTTAAAAAATATCGCCGTCATAGGGCCCAATGCAGACCAATGGCTCATGTTGCTGGGCAATTACAATGGTGTACCTGCAGACGCCATCACCCCTTTGCGTGGCATCAGAGAAAAACTCCCACAGGCCCGGGTTAATTTTGCACAAGGGTGTGAATTGTCCGATGGTATCCCGATGTTTTATACCATCCCCGTCGATGTTTTATTTCATAACGACGAGCGAGGCTTGTCAGTAGAATATTTTAATAATAAAGACTTTAATGGGCCTGCATTGTATAAAGGTGTCGATACGGTGTTGGATGTCAATTGGAAAGACAGGGCTCCCAGAGAAGATATGGATGATGATGATTTTTCAGTCCGCTGGACAGGTCAGATCAGGCCTGCACTCACAGGGATTTACCAGCTCGGTGTCATCACCACCTGCAATACGCAATTATATCTCGATGATAGTATGGTAGCCAGGACAGTTTACCATTTTAGAAACGAATACGGAGATCCGAGACTTAGAAAATCAATTCCGATAAAGTTAGAAAAGGGTAAAACTTACCATATCAGAATTGATGCCAGCGAAACTTTTGCGGACGCCCAGGTGCAGTTGGTATGGGCTGCCCCAAAACCTGACCTGGTCGCCAAAGCTCTGGCAATTGCAAAGGAAGCGGAAGTAGTGATCCTGTGCATGGGGATCACACCGAGGATGGAAGGAGAGGAGATGGATGTGGCGGCAGATGGATTTAAAGGTGGTGATAGAACCAAACTAGCCTTGCCACAAGTGCAACAGGATTTGATCAGGTCTATACAGGCTTTGGGCAAACCCACGGTCCTGGTACTGCTCAATGGTAGTGCATTGGCCGTCAATTGGGAAAATGAGCATCTCCCGGCGATCCTGGAGGCATGGTATCCGGGTCAGGCTGCGGGCACAGCCATCGCTGATGTGCTGTTTGGAGATTATAACCCAGGGGGAAGATTGCCGGTTACTTTTTACAAGAGTGAAAATGACCTGCCACCTTTTACCCAATATGCTATGACCAGCCAAACCTATCGATACTTCAAAGGAGATGCTTTATATCCTTTCGGCTACGGACTGAGCTATACTACTTTTAAATACGATTCATTGATATTGGATGAGGTTGTAGAAAAAAATCTTCCTGCTGTCGTGAAAGTGCGGGTGAGCAATACAGGCGCACGTGCAGGCGACGAAGTGGTACAGCTCTATATCAAAAACTTAAATGATATTCCCAACCAGCCGATCCATTCTCTCAAAGCGTATAAGAGAATTCACCTGGACCCCGGCGAAAGTCAAATGGTTAACCTGAATCTCAGGGCAGATGCGTTCGCTTATATTGACGATCAGGGAGAAAAAAAATTCGATGGCGAAAAATTTAAAGTTTTTGTGGGAGGTGGACAGCCTGGATTTGATAATACTTCCCAGGTAGTCAGTAAAGTTGTTAGCTTGAAATCTAGAGATTAGAATGTATATCTTTGATGAAAAAGTGAAACATATTAAGCGTCACTTCCTCAGGATTAGACAAATAGATTCATATTAATCTGCCTGGTACGGAAATTTTCTGGAAGCATTCCTCATCAATGCGCTTACCAATTGATCTGTAGAGGATCCCACAGAGCCGGAAGCTTCAAAGTCATATTTCCATAATAGATCGCTGGAAGCACCATCATAAATATTGATGGTGGTCTTGACTTTGTTGGTTGCTCCCCAGGTACCAAGGATAGCAACTAAAGCGATAGCCGCTCCATCTGACATGGGTTTGTCCATAACCGTGATATCCTGTATTACGGCGTCGACACCCAGTAGTTGAGCCAATGTATTTCGATCTTTCGTTTTGATCTCCGCATACTCCAGGTCGGCTTCCTTAAGTAATGTATTGGTTTTCGCGATGTCTTGAAATTTTACAGTATAATTATAATTCATAGACCTGTGCAATAACCATCCATACATTGCTTCCTGTATCTCATAACCGGTATTTTCTTCCTGTTCTTTGATTTGCTCAGAAGTTAAATTTTTCATTTGGTTTGGCCGCAAATGAATTGCGACATCTGCAGGTAAAATAGCCACCAATTTATGACGGCGGGTGACTTTGTCAAAGTCGGGTGATTGATAGATTTTCGGGGTGCATGCGGCAAGGCCGCAAATGGTTAATACTATGAGCGTGAAGTATTTCATGACTAATAATTTATACTAAAATTAGGGCATTCGTGGGACACCTTTCAGTATATTACTTCCTCATTTGATTAAATTGTAGAATCAAAAAAAATCCAGACAACTCCAAATCTCAATATTGGCCAAGCTTTTTATCTAATTCCTCCAATTCTTTCAGGATCCAGGTAGCCATCATAAGATTGTCTTTGAGGTCAATCAACAGGCCTTCGCCGGTAAGGTTATTAAGTAGTTTCCCAGCGTCATCGTTTGGCTGAAGATTTAGTATTTCATCCATGTTGATATAAATTTTTGCATCAGTTCTCCCCGGTTTTGAACATCGAATTTGGACATGATGTTTTTGATATGGTATTTCAAAGTGTTGTTGGAGATAAACATAGATGTAATAATTTGTTCATTGTTTAGCCCTCTAAGCATTTCAGCAATCACTTTGTATTCCTGGTTAGTGACTGGATCCAGAGCAAGCGTATCTAACTTCTCTCTCGTGATTGCCATTTGCTCCAGCTCCTGGCTGTATTTGTACAGTGCCATTTCGATACTGGCGAGTAAGTCTTTTTCATTGAATGGTTTTACAATATAGCCGTAGGGGAGTGTTTTTTTTGCTCTTTCGAGGGTCGGTCGATCGGTCAGGGAAGTCAGGTAGATAAAAGGCATTTTTTTCTTCGACCTGATGAGCTCCGCGACTTCGATCCCATCCTTATCTCCCCGGATCATAATATCACATAATACCAGGTCAGGAGTATGGAAGCCCAGGTAGTCTATAGCCTTGCCGCTGTCATGGATTATGCCACTGACATCATATCCCAATGCCTTTAACATGTCGCTAATGTCTTCTGCAATGATTGCTTCATCTTCGATGATCAGAATACTGATATTACTCATGATAGTTAGCCTAAATAATTGATCAATTTAAGCAATATTCAGGATCCAAGGATATTGTAGAAAGTGCTATCCTATTATGACCACAATAGAAAAAATCTTTCGCTTTTGAATTGAAAACGATACAAGAAAAATTAACGAACCCTATCATTTTTGTGACATCCATAGACGACAAAGATGATATCAGAGAAATCCTCATACACCACCCTAAGGGGTAGTTTCGATTGGGTCAGGCAGCTTTCTTATATTGTTTGATCATCATGATGACACTGGTACCCTTCGTATTGGTGACGGTGAGATCGGCGTCGAGCTGATTTTTGAATGCATGGATCAGCCTATAACCAAAAGATTGACCACGCTGATTTAATTGATCCTCAGGCATGCCAATCCCATTGTCATCAACGCTCAACAACAGCTCATTGTTTTTTTCTTTTAATGCAACATGGATGGTGCCGGTAGCATCTCCGGGAAAAGCATATTTTAGTGAATTGCTGATTAATTCATTCAAAATGAGTCCAATCGGGATCATGCTGTCTACATCGATCTGTACAGGGTCTATGTCCATGATCAGATTTATTTTGCCGGGCTGGATATTATAGGATTGAAACAAACTTTTGACCAGCATTTCAAAATAAGTTTTGCTGTCAATAGAAGTAAAATTATGGTCTCTATATAAATTTTGATGTATCAATGCCATAGATCTCACCCTATCCTGACTCTCTTTGAGCGCTGCCAGTGCTACAGCATCATCGACATGCCTTGATTGTAGATTGAGCAGAGAGGAGATAAACTGCAGATTGTTTTTTACCCGGTGGTGTATCTCTTTTATCAGGGTTTCCTTTTCCTGGAGCGATTTGCTGATGACATTGTTTTGATTTTTTGTCGTTTGCCAAAGCCGATAGATATAATAGCTTCCCAATGAAAAAATAATCAAACCGATCAGCGAGGCCAGTAGCCCCAGCCTGGAGGATTTTAACCGGGTACTGGCCAATTCATTCTCGGTGGTCAGGAGAGTGATCTGATCTTCTTTACGCTGAGACTCAAACCGGACATTGAGACCCGTGATTTGTGCTGCTATATCTTTGCTGAGCTGTTGATCATTTTCATCTACGTATGATTTTAAATAACTGGTAGCTTGCTTATAATTGCCTGTTTTTTCATACCAGGTGGCTTTGATCTTTTTTTGTTCTATTGAATAATCTGCAGCAGTTAGATTTTTTGCGATCTTATCAGCAAGGGTTAAATATTTTTCGACAGAGTCCAATTGATTTTTTACTAAATAGTTTCTGGCCAATCCCTGGTAGTTGACGGCAAAATCATAATGATCCGCATCATTGTTGAGATGTTGCAGCGCGATATTATATGAAAGGATGGCACTGTCCGTAATATTGGTCGATTCAAATATTTTAGCCAGGCTTCTGTAGGATCTACTTATTCCCAGGTCCCACTTGGAAGCCAGGTCTATTTCCAGGGATTCATTGATATATTTTCTGGCGTTATCAAACGATTTTTGTTCTATGGCATTTGCGGTGAGGTTGCGTAGGCTGACAGATTGACCTGGAGGATATTTCAGATCTTTGGATAATTGATAAGATTTTAAGAAGTATTTATTGGCCTCATCCCATTGTTTGAGATTAGAATACAGATTGCCCAGTTCATTGTAAAAAAAACCATTTTCATTGTCCCGGTTAAGCGCCACACCGATCGCTACTCCGCGCAGGGAGGCTTTGATCCCCATTGGCAAATCTCCGGTCTCTCTATAAATCATCGCCAATTGACTCACTGCATACCATTCTCTTTCAATATTTTTAGTTTTTATCGTCCAGTCCTGGTATTTTAAAGCTGATTCAAGGGATTTTGTGTAATCTCCGGCACTATAAGCCAGTACAGCATCGAGGTAGACCCGCTGTTGGATACCAGCGTCATGATGCAGCTTTTGGTAGAGGTATAATCCGGAGTCAGCATATTTTTTAGCAGCAGGGAGGTCCGTGTATCTTGTGATCTGGCTTAATTGATAGTATCCTTCCGCTTTAATAGAATCTATATCGCTAGTATGTATTTTTTTTAAGAGGTCCTCTGCTTTAGGAGGTTGGGCTTTTAAATCAACTAAGCAAATACTTAGAAACACAATTAAAGTCACCAATAAAGTTGTTATCCTCATGCCTGAATGATTTACAGGTGAAAATACTGTAAATCCTCTGTCATTCGCCTCGATTCCTGTTAAGGTTTAAAGTTTCAATTTATTAGAAGTGATTCAAACTAATTACATATGCTTCCAACCCTGAGCCTCTAGTGGAACAAATCGTCCCCCGGTAGTTTGAAGTAAAGTATTTTCTTTTGCAGGACGAATCTCACCAATCACATAAAATCCGGGCAAGTACTTGATTTTTTCAAATTCTTTTTCAGATATGGTGAATAACAACTCATAATCTTCTCCACCATTGAGTGCAGCAGTTATAGGATTGATATTAAACTCCAAAGCCAGCTCGGTAGCGATCGGGACTATTGGGATTAATTTTTCTTCTATCAAAGCGCCACAGCCTGACTGCTTACAAATATGCATGATCTCTGAACTGAGGCCGTCACTGATGTCGATCATGGCATGGGGTCGAATATTTAACCGATGAAAAGTTTCTATCACATCTTTTCTGGCTTCAGGTTTAAGCTGTTTGCTCAAAAGATAACTATATTTTTCATTGAGTTCAGGTTGGATGCCTGGCGTACTATCGAATATTTGCTTTTCTCTTTCAAGGAGTTGGAGTCCAAGATAGGCTGCTCCCAATTCGCCAGTGATACAGATGAGATCACCAATTTGTGCTCCTGATCTATATACTACCTCGTCTTCGGTCGCCTGGCCGATGGCCGTCACACTGATAAACAGCCCTTTGGGAGAAGAGGTAGTGTCACCACCCACCAAATCTACCTGATAATGTTTGCATGCGAGATGGATGCCTTCATACAATTCTTCCAGCGCTTCGACAGAAAAACGATTGGATAAGGCCATGCTGAAGGTCACCTGCGTAGGGATGCCATTCATCGCATAGATATCCGAAAGGTTGACGATGACACTTTTGTATCCGAGGTGCTTGAGGGGCGTATAACCCAGATCAAAATGAATACCTTCCACCAGGGTGTCTGTACTGACCAGGCAGAGCGGTTTGGTCAGTGCGATGACAGCAGCATCATCACCAACTGCTTTGACCGTCTCAGGATTGTATTGTATTGTATCTTTAGTGAGGTGGTCTATTAATCCAAATTCACCCAGGGTGTTGACATCTGTTCTTTTTTCAGTCATGTTTTTGAAACGGTTTTAAATCTATTATTTTAGAGAAGCATGTTGCCATACACCTGTGACCGGCGGAGGAGCTTCGATAGCAATTGTTTTATGATCTATGGGATGTTTAAAAGATAGTTTCCACGCATGCAGACAGATCGAGCGATCTTCCTGACCAGACTTAGCTCCGTATTTTATATCACCAAAAATAGGGCATCCTATATCCCCCAATTGAGCTCGAATCTGGTGATGACGGCCGGTATGGAGTTTTATTTGCAAAAGGTGCAACTGATCTGGCAGCTCTTGGATCCATTCGTAGTCCAACTGGGCTGGTTTGCCTTCTTTATGCTTTTCATCCACTACGTAGGATTTATTGCTTTTTTTGTGAGCGAATAAAAAGTGATGCAAGGATCCTTTTTCTTTTTCCGGTTTTCCTTGTACGATGGCCAGATAGGTGCGTTCTATATCATGCGATTGCAACAGTTCGTTCAAATAAGAAGCCATCGGTTTTTTCTTGGCAAATAAGACCACTCCGGTACAAGGTTGATCTATGCGATGGATCAGATGCAGTGGCACCTTACAATATTGTTGCAATTTGACCTCCAGCGAATCTTCTTTGTTTTGAACAGATTGGACGGCTATACCTCCCGGTTTATTATAGGCTATAAAGTGGTGATTAGAGAGTATGATGCCATCTTTTATGCTTATCATGATTTTTTTTCTATGTAGTCTATATCCTCAATGACCTCATTCTGCTCGCGAGAACCGGGATGATTGATAAACGGTGATGATTTTTGTGCTATAGATGAATCTCTGCCTATCAGCTTGAATATGTAGAAGATAACACCGCCTAAAATTATTAATTTGAGCATATAAAGTTTTCTTAATGCGTGAGTACAACGGTGCAAATTTATTAGCTTTGCAGCTTTCTTTTAGACAAATAGTCATTTTCTTTATATAATACTATGTTTAGTTTCAAAAAACAATCCAATTTAGCAGGGTGGGTAGTGTTTGCAGTAGCTTTTGCTGTCTACTTCGTCTGTGCGGAGCGATCTGGTAGTCTCTGGGACTGCGGTGAGTTTATTCTTGGTGCAGCCAAGCTTCAGGTGGTACACCCTCCGGGAGCACCTTTATTTATCCTTGTTGGCCGATTATTTGCCTGGGTAGGTTCCCTGGTGAGCTCCAACCCTTCTGCTCCAGCCTTTGCAGTAAATCTAATGTCCGCCATGTGTACAGCCTTTGCGGCTACTTTTTTCTGTTGGTCTGCTATTATCCTGGCTAAGCTGGCCTGGCTCGGTAGAGACAAAGATGCTGATACAGAACAAGGCTGGGTGCTTGCAGCAGTTGGCGTAGTGACTGGCCTGACAGGGGCTTTTTGTACTTCTGTTTGGTTTAGTGCGGTGGAGGGTGAAGTATATGCCATGTCTACCTTTTTTACTGGTTTGACGATCTGGACTGCACTAAAATGGTATTATCTTCCTACCAGTTCCCAAAATGAAAAATGGTTGGTATTGTGCCTGTATGTCGCTGCCTTGTCTATTGGTGTGCATTTGCTCAGTTTGTTAGCTTTTCCTTTTCTGGGCTTGCTCTATTACTATAAGAGATTTCAAAATCATAATCTACGCGGAGCTGCTCTTTCGATCTTGGGATCCTTGGTGGTCCTGGCTTTGTATCAAAAATTAGTCATTGTAGGACTTCCGCAATTGTGGAGCACCTTTGATTATATGATGGTCAATGGTCTCGGCATGCCCTTTCATTCGGGAATTTTCCCGTTTTTATTGTTGATTGGGGCAGGTCTTTATTATGGAATCCATTATGCCAATAAGCATAGCAATGCCATCGTCCAAAATGTGATGGTAACCACGCTCTTAATCATCCTGGGCTTTTCGACAGTCGCTGTGGTGGTGATCCGGGCCAATGCAGATACCCCCATTAATATGAACAGCCCGACGGATGCCATGCGTCTAATACCTTATCTTAATCGGGAACAATATGGTGACAGACCCTTACTCAAAGGCCCTGCATATTATTCTTCACCTATACGATATGAGTCTGATGACCGATACGGGAGGGTGGGAGATCGCTACGAAGTAGTTGATAAAAAATATACCCCTATCTACAAATCATCTGATGAAAAGTTTTTCCCAAGGATGGGTCATACAGATCGTGCCACACTCTATCAATATTGGATGGATGGTAAAACCCGACCTACTCAAGCCGATAATATGAGTTTTTTCGTCCGCTACCAGGTAATGTGGATGTACTGGCGATATTTCATGTGGAATTTTGTTGGTCGTGAAAATTTTGATCAGGGATATTTTCCTTGGAATTTAAAAAGTGGTCATTGGCTCTCAGGCATCAAACCGATAGATGAAGCGCGCCTCTATAATATGGAGGAAGAACCTGTCAGGATGAAGACCGACCCGGGCAGAAACAAGTATTATTTTATTCCCCTATTGTTTGGAATCATGGGTCTGCTCTGGCATTACAAAAACAATAAAAGAGATTTTCTGGCTTTATTGATGCTCTTCATCATTACGGGATTAGGCATTATCATATATTCCAATGAGCCGCCCAACGAACCCCGGGAGCGGGATTATGTATTGGTAGGTTCGTTCCTGACCTTTTCGATTTGGGTAGGCATGGGTGTCATCTATCTTTACCAGTTTTTGGCTGCAAAAATGAAAGGAAGTCGGATGATCCCGGTAGCGATATCTGCAGGTCTTGGATTGGTAGCCCCATTGCTGATGGTGACATCCGGTATAGATGATCACTCCAGGCAGCATCTGTCCGGATCAAGAGATTATGCCAATAATTTCTTAGAATCGTGTGCGCCCAATGCCATCTTATTTACCTATGGCGATAATGACACCTATCCTCTATGGTATGCCCAGGAGATGGAGGGCATTCGTACTGATGTGAGAGTCATCAACCTGAGCTTGATCGCTGTAGACTGGTATATCAACCAGGTCAGACGAAAAATCAATAAGTCAGACCCGGTCAAATTGTCTATATCAGAAGAAAATTATCGGGGAGATAGTCGCATGCAGTTGGTCATCAATGCTCCTGAAGGCACCACCAGAAGCGCGTATGATGTGCTGAAATTTGCCAATGAAAAGCATCCACTGCCATTACAAGGTGGGCAGACCATGGAGACTTATATCCCTGCCAGGAAAGTAATCATCCCTATCGACAGGGCCAAAGCACTTGCTGTAGGTATGATCACGCCCGCTGATACCAATGTCGCCAATCAGATTGAAATCACCCTCAATGGCAACTATATCATGAAGGATGACCTGGCCGTATTGGATATTATTGCCTCCAATATCTATGAAAGACCGATATATTTTGCTACCACAGCCAATCCTGACAAGTTGATTGGGCTTAATAATTACTCTCAGCTTGAAGGTATGGCTACACGCATCGTACCTATTCTATCCACTCCTGATGGTCGTTTTGGATCTTATGGGGCCGGACGAGTAGCCGGTGATATTATCTATGACAATGTCATCAAAAAGTTTCAGTGGGGAGGATTTGACAAATACAAGATGTTCAATTTTGCCAATAGCTTCAATCCTAGTTTCTCAGCGATGCGTATAGCGTTTATGAGAGGTATAGATAATTTGATCAAATCTGGTCAGATGAAAAAAGCGGAAGATCTCAATGATCAATACTTCAAGGCTTTTCCACAGAAAAATTTTGAATACGACTCGCAGCGATTGGTGTTTATCGAATTTTATTACCAGATGAGTCAACTTGCCAAGTGTAAGGAAGAATCCTTGAAACTGGCGGCTGAAGCTGCTGAATATTTGAATTTTTATAACTCCTTGTCACCTGGAAGATCTCGAAGCCGGATTTAAAGAAGATTATAATCAGTACATGTCCATACCCCCTCGTCTGCTGACACTCGCAAAACAAATGCAGGATCCTGCATTTGAAAAGCAAATCACTGACCTGGTAGGTAAATACACTACTACTCCGGTAAAGAGATAAAATACATTACTTCGTAAAAAAGACTGGAAGTAGCTGTCAGCGGCTTCCAGTCTTTTTTTTTAATCAGGCTGGTGATTATAACCAATTCAAATTCACAAAGGATTACGTTTCTGAATGCATTTTTATTACTTTTGGTGATATGATCCTCTGCCGTTATTTTATCGTGTTCTCAGCCGTTTTGCTGACTGGCATTACCTTATCACAATCCGACCTTCAACGATGGCAAGCTCAATCCTCCCGGGTGGAAATCATTCGTGACGAATACGGCATCCCACACATATACGGTGATTCTGATGCAGACGCAGTATTTGGCCTCATGTATGCCCAGTGCGAAGATGATTTTAACCGGGTCGAGCTTAATTACATCGAAAAGTTAGGCCGGCTTAGCGAGATCCATGGTGTACAGGACTTATATAGAGACCTTTACACCCGGTTGATCATTGACTCTGCAGATGCCATCAAAGACTATAAAAAAAGCCCAGCCTGGCTTAAGAAATTATTAGTGGCTTTTGCAGATGGTATTAATTATTATTTATACACCCATCCAGACAAAAAACCAAGTTTATTACATCGCTTCCAGCCCTGGTATCCACTGCTTTGGACAGATGGAAGTATAGGCGCCATCAATACCGCTGATATGGATGACACGGATGTAAAAAACTTTTATTCCGGTGAATCGACCTCCATGAGAGAGATAAAAATTAAAGAACCCAGCGGTTCGAATGGATTTGCGATTGCACCAGCTCGATCTGCTTCAGGACATGCCTTGTTATATATCAATCCGCATGTTACTTTTTATTTCAGGCCAGAGGTACATATGGTGAGCAAAGAAGGGCTCAATGCTTATGGGGCAGTCACCTGGGGACAGTTTTTTGTTTACCAGGGATTTAATGAAAAATGTGGTTGGATGCATACCAGTTGCAATGTGGATGTAGCGGATGTATACAAAGAGAAAACCAGTCAGAAAAAGAATAAAAGATATTATGAATATGATGGTAAGCAAAAGAGAATGGTCGAGAAAAATGTTGTGCTCAAATATCAACAAGCCGGTCAAATAAAGGCTAAAACTTTTAAAACATTTTATACCCAGCATGGGCCGATCATGGGCCTGCGCGACGGTCAGTGGGCCAGCGTCAGGTCTTACAATCGTGCCATGAACGGACTTATACAAAGTTGGACGCGGACCAAAGCAGATGGATTGCCGGCATTTAAAAAGGCCATGGAGCTTCGGGGTAATATATCTAACAGTACAGTATATGCAGACGCTGGTGGCAATATCGCTTTCTGGCATGGCAATTATATTCCGGTCAGAGACCCTTCGGTAGATTGGAGTAAACCCGTTGATGGCAGTGTCTCTAAATATGAATGGCGTGGTATCCATGCCGTCGATGAGACTGTTCACTCCTACAATCCTTCGTCCGGTTGGCTTCAAAACTGTAACTCCACTGCGTATACCTGCGCCGGTACTGCAAGTCCTAAAAAAGAAAATTATCCTCCATATATGGCTCCTGATGGCGAAAATTTTAGGGGGATCAATGCGGTGCGCATTTTGAGCGAAAGTGCTCCATTGACTATTGAAAGCCTCATCGTGGCAGGGTATGACCGCAGACTGGCCGCCTTCGAAGTATTGGTGCCGGCACTCATTAAAGCATATGATGATTATAGCAATGGTGGAGACAATAAATACGATCAGCTCGAAGCACCTATAAGGGTTTTAAATGGCTGGGATTATAAGGTAGACACCAGTTCGATAGCGACGACCCTTGCGGTCACCTGGGCAGAACGACTCCAATCCTCACTGCGCAAAGTATACGTAGATCAGGGTGAAGACGACCAGGTCACTCGAGTGAGGGCCTTTGCTGCCCAGGGCGATCAGGATGCCTTATTAGCACCACTTGCTACTGCAGTGGACTATCTCCGCACCACCTACGGATCCTGGCAACAACCCTGGGGTAGGATCAATCGATTCCAAAGATTGACTGGTGATATCGTACAAAAGCCGCATGATTCCCAACCAAGCATAGCCGTACCTTTTGCCTCTTCTCTTTGGGGTATGATACCCTCCTACAATAGTCGCAGATTCAATGACACGAATAATCGGTATGGGGTCAGTGGAAATAGTTTTATCTGCGCAGTAGAGTTTGGCTCGAGGGTGAAAGCAAAATCATTGCTCGCCGGTGGGGAAAGTGGAGATCCGGCTTCACCGCATTTTTTTGATCAGGCAGAGATGTATGCGGAGGGGCGATTTAAGGATGTGCTGTATTATCGGGAGGATGTGGAGAGGCATGTCATTAAAGATGCGAGAAAAGATATCGAAAACCTGGCACAAATTTTAAAGGAATTCTATTCATTCGAAGAGCAAACTTTGCTTTTTGATGAAGAAGCTACGAGAGCCAAAATCATCAATACACTGAGTGAATTGCGCAGAGTAATTGTGCCTGAAGATAAATTGATCATATACTATTCTGGCCATGGCAATTGGAAGAGGATGATTTTAGCAATGGATATTGGATCCCTATAGATGGCAAAACAGATGAAGTTTCGACTTATGTCACCAATGCCGATATCACCAACAGGATCAAAGCTATTAATGCTCGCCATATCTTATTGATTTCTGATAGTTGTTTCTCTGCTTCTTTGTTGGAGCAGGGGCGCTCCCTTGGAGTGAACGACACGACCTTTGACGAGATGGAAAAAACGAAGTCCCGATGGGCATTTGTATCCGGCAAAGCTATAGTCAGTGATGGTGATCCTGGGAGCAACAGTCCATTTGCCAAAGGCATTATCAAACACCTGGAGAAGACCACAGACAGGATCAATATCAGTTTGTTGGCCGATCAGGTGACTAAGGAGGTCAGTTTGAATTATCACCAACAGCCAATTGCACTTGCCCTGACTTTTGTGGGTGAGAGCGATGGTGGTCAATTTGTATTCGTCAAAAAACAAACGGAACAGGATGATTGGGCTACAGCACGGAGAGAGGATGATGAAGGTGCTTGCCTGGCTTACCAGAAAAAATATCCGGCAGGAAAATATTACCAAGATGCTGACCAAAGATTGCAGGTGCTCGGAGATGAAAACGAGTGGAAACTAGCCACTTTTCGAAATGCTGCATTTGATTATACTCTTTATCTAAAAAAATATGAAAAAGGTATACATGTTGATGAAGCTAAATCAAGATTGGATGAAATCGAACAACAAGATTTGAAGGATAAAGAGGAGATAAGAAAACAGGAGCAGGAAGAAGCTTTTCGATTAGCTGCTGAGAAAAAGGAAAAAGAACGTGCAGCTCAGCGCGACCCTAAGACTCCAACCGGAACCAAATCTTTAAAAAACAATCCTGTAACTGGAGGAAAAAATACAACTGGAGTAGCTGAAAAAGCAGCAATTATACCAAGTATATTTTATTTGTCATCGGAACTTTCATAGCAGTCTATGGCGGTTATGTATGGTTCAGCAATCATAGCAAGCCGGCAGAATCCGCAGAACTGGTGAAAGATATTACAGGGGCCCCAACCCCCGCTGTAATTATACCACCAGCTTTGACCGATGATTCCAGAGAGATCGAAGGCAAAGTACTGGTAGTAAAAAACACTCTGATACCGCTGAAAGGTGCCACTGTTACCAACAAAAGGAATTCGCTGAGTATCCTTACCGATGAGGTGGGTAATTATAAACTGGCCCAGACAAAAGATGGAGATACACTGCTGACTACGTATAATGATGAATACTATGAGTCAATCAATATTGTTGAAAAAGATCAAAAATCAATAGTCATATCCTTAAAGCCTATCATACGGGTGAATAAAACTATCACCGGAATTGTGGAAGATATGACTGGAAATCCTTTTAAATATGGTGCTTGGGTCTATGTTGAAAGAAATGGAAAATCGGTGAAAGGAACCAACGGTATTGTTGGCACCAAAACCAATCCTCAAGGAAGATACACCCTGACAAAAGTAAATGAAGGTGATTTACTCACGATCGATATCGGTACAATAAAGTATCATGCTTTAGTGACCAAGGATAATATGTACAATATCATTAATGGAAAGGAAATAACGGGCAGTCACTAAATTATGTTTTGAAATATCAAGATATCCTATTTATCTCATCGGTATCCTTACCACCTTCCCATCCTTCATGATCACCAGGTCACTTTTATTTTGCTTTTTAAATTCAAGCATTTTAGCGTAAGCGAGTTCGAGGCCCTTGATGATTTTAGATACCCATTCGTCATCTTTCAATTTATCCATTGTATTGTGATTTTAATTTATAGAATATTTTATCATCTAAAATTTGAAATTCATTTTCCATTGTTTTTTTCCCAATCAATTTTGGTTGACCAAATGAATTATCAAATAGAAGGATATTATCTGCTAAGGGAATATAAATATCAAACAGATTTTTCAATCCATATATATATCGTCTTTTAATGACATCCGTCGGAATGTCGTGCCCGCCTTCCCTGACTCTGGTAGCTACCCTTTCGATAGCAATTTGTACTTTCTCTAACCAAAAAAAGACTAAAGATATTTGATAATTTTTGGACTTTGCCTCAAGGATTAAATTTTTATAACTTTTAGTAGCCAAGGTAGTTTCGAAGGCGAAAGTCTGATCTTTAGCCAAAAGTTCTTTGATCCTGTGGAGCATGATCCTGCCGGCTTCAAAAGCTACTTTCTCCGGCTGGAATGGTGATATTCCACGCGCGATTTCATCTGCATTTACAAATTCATTGCATTCCAGGATATGTGGCATCAAGGTAAATGAAGCTGTCGTCTTGCCTGCACCATTACACCCTCCTATGATATAGAGATTTTTATCCACCTATCAAAGGTAACAAGTTTGTCCTATTCTCTTACCTTTGCAATTCCATGATAGATCTACCTGTCACCACAGATCCAAACCCATCGCGAGCCAAAAAACCAGATTGGCTCCGCGTCAAACTACCTATCGGAGAAAACTACCGTAAGGTCAGAGAACTCGTAGATCACTACAAGCTCCATACGATCTGTCAAAGTGGCAACTGTCCCAATATGGGCGAATGCTGGGGTGAGGGTACCGCCACCTTTATGATCCTCGGCAATGTATGTACCCGCTCCTGCAGTTTCTGCGCAGTCAAGACCGGCCGTCCCAACGAATATGACACCGATGAACCTGCCCGCGTAGCGGAAGCCATCCATCTGATGAAAGTAAAACATGCTGTGATCACTAGTGTCAATCGGGATGAGCTTAAAGATAAAGGTGCAGATATCTGGCATCGAACAGTCAAAGAAGTCAAACGCCTGAGTCCAGCTACTACGATCGAAACCCTGATCCCCGATACCAAGGCAGATTGGGACGCACTCGAGACCATGATCAGCGCTGGCCAGGAGGTGGTATCTCATAATATGGAGACCGTCCGAAGGCTGTATCGACCCGTGCGGCCCCAAGCCAAATATGAACGCTCTCTGGAGCAAATCAGAAGAACCAAAGCCTATGGCAAACGCACCAAAAGCGGTATCATGCTGGGCCTGGGCGAAACCAGGGAGGAAGTGATTCAAATCCTCGAAGATCTACAGGAGCATCAGTGCGATGTAGTCACCCTGGGCCAATATTTACAACCTACCAAACTCCATCATCCGGTGATCTCCTTTGTGCATCCGGATCAGTTTGCCGAATATAAAGAGATCGGGTTAGCCATGGGGTTTGATTATGTAGAGAGCGGGCCACTGGTGAGGTCCAGCTATCATGCGGAGAGGCATATTTGATTTGATTCGCCTGTATCTCAAAATTGCTCAGCTTGCCAACCCGATTTCTTTCAAACCATCCTGCCAGTGAAGACAATGAATTCCATTTATCATTTTAGGTAATTCATCTAACGAAAAACAAAAGCATTGTCCGTTGGGAATATCTAATCCAAGGCTTTGCAAGCCCCGAAGATCTGATTCGCCTATGATTTTGATTTAATTTCAATCACAGCTCTCGGTAGTCCGGGTCGCTCTATAATAAGATCGATCTCCAAAAAGGAAAAGACTACAGGATTCAATAAATTCAATGATTCGCTTAATCATACTTTATATTTGTCATGCAAATATTAAGTATACGTAAGTAAGGTGGTATTATATTGAATATCATATAGTTATCTAAAATTATTCGGACAAAATTCTTGTGATTTCGCTTTAAAATAGCATAAAATATGCCTTCATACTGACTGTTAAGCATCCCTTTGCGCCGATACCTCCGCATAAAACTCTTCCAGGTATCTTTCCATAAATTCATGCCTACCCATGGCCATTTTTTTGCCAGTCTCCGTTTTGAATAAATCTTTTAGGCGCAGCAACTTCTCATAAAAATGATTGATGGTAGGTCCCTGGCTGTTTTTATATTCTTCTTTGCTCATGTTTAATTGCGGAGCAATGCTAGGATTGTAGATTTCCCTATTTTTAAAACCACCATAATGAAAGGCTCGTGCGATACCTATGGCGCCGATAGCATCCAGGCGATCTGCATCCTGGACGATGTCAAGCTCAGCGGATTGAAAAGATACCTCACCGAGATTGGTTTTATAAGATATATTTTCAATGATGGCTACTACATGATCGATGAGTTTGGCCTCAACAGCCATTGATTCTAAAAATTCTTTTGCTATGCGAGGGCCCATCGTTTCATCGCCCTGGTGAAACTTAGCATCCGCGATGTCATGGAGCAAAGCACTGAGCGCGATGGTGAGTTGATCTCCATGTTCATGTGCCGATATTTTCAATGCATTGTTATACACTCGTTCAATATGCCACCAATCGTGTCCTCGTTCACTACCTTCCAGCGCTTTTTTTACAAAATTTATTGTTTTTTCAATCAGTGTTTCATTCATCAATATGTAGTTTTTTAATTGCTCTACTGGTTATAAAAAAAATACTGTTTTCAATTCCATCTTGGGTGAAGGACCACTGCAGCGATTAAAAAAATCAAATATCCGACCATCGGCAAAGCAGGTATACTCAATAATAGCAGGGCCAATTTTACCCACCCATGCAGCTTCAACCAATAAGTCGCAGCCAGGAGGGCAGGAAACCCAATGACTATGCCCGTCCAGATACCGAAATTGAAACCCGACACGGATCCATCAGTTAGGCCTGCAAAGAAAAAATAAAAAAACACCAAAGTCCCTGCGGCCACCACCCACCAAAGTGCCCAAAAAAGGATGTTCATAAAATTAATGTTTTAAAAAGGTTTAGTTTTTTAATTGACTATTGATGATATGATCATAAATAATCTGCTGGATACAAGGCCGGATTGAATACTGACTTATTTTATTGTTCACCCTGGAAGGATACACCCGGTTAGTCAATAATATATAAGTAAGATGATATGCTGGATCGATCCAAACAAAAGTACCGGTAAAACCAGAGTGCCCGAAACTTAGAGGACTTGCATCCCGGGCTACATGGCTGGTATTGACATTGTATTCCAACAGCGGTTTGTCAAAACCCAACGCTCTCCGGTTATTTAGTTCGGGATACTGATACCTAATATACTGATCTACCGTAGCAGGTTTTATATATTCCTTGCCGCCATATGATCCTTTATTTAAAAGCATTTGCGAGATGATCGCCATATCATTGGCAGTACTAAACAAGCCTGCATGGCCTGAAATGCCTCCCAGCAGGGCTGCATTTTCATCATGAACATAGCCTTGCACCAGGGTATGCCGGAAAAAGGAATCTATTTCCGTAGGGACGATCTGGTCTTTGGTAAAAAAATTGGTAGGCAAAAATCTTGTATGATGGAGACCGAGAGGCTGATATAAAGATTGATTTAAAAATTGGTCAAATGGGAGCTTGGTGATGTTTTGTAAGGAGCGGTACAATAATATCATGGACAGATCGGAATATACATAATCATTGTTAGCGCGCAATGGAAGCTGCTTGATGTTATTTAAGATCTTAACCTGTGTATTTTTATTTGAATATAGGTGCTCATTGATGATATTGGGATATTTACGGGAGTTAGAGGGTTTGATGGTTCTGGGTTGGAACCGACCATCTGTGCCGAGTACATTTTTATAATATACTATCGAAGCAGGAAGTCCTGATCGATGGGTGAGGATGTCTTTCCACTTTAGATTCGCTTTATTGGATCTCTTGAAGCTGGGTAGATATGTGCTGAGTGTTCGTTCAGGATCGAAGAGCCCTTTGCTATGCAGGTACATGCTGCCTAGTGTGGCGCCGAATATTTTGGTCACCGAAGCCAAATCATATAAATCGTCCTTTTGGAGGTAGCGAGGACTATCATACATTGATTTCCCAAAAGCCTCATGAAAAATGACCATACCATCTTTGGCTACCAGGAGGTTGGCCCCGGGGAATACCTGGTCTTTGATAGCCTCCTCGACAGCCATGCGCAGTGCTGCATTGAAGGAGCTACCGGAGATATTAACCATCTCAGGCGGACCATATTGGAGACGCTGTATCGCGGTAGTCGATATACCGCTACCGCTACCATATACATTATTCAGAAAAAAAGGAAGTCGCCCGGAAGCTGCCGATGCGCCAAAGATGACCTGCGCCAGATGGTTGGGCATGTATGCGGATTGGCCCCAGGAGAATAGAATCGCACGTGACCTTGGAAATAATTCCGCATTCAAAGAAGCAAAATAACCATGTTCGAGTACTACCATATAAAACAAGCCGGTGCTTTCTATCAAAGCAGACAAGCGCGTGATTTCGTTCATTGATTGTTTGGAAAGATCTACTGCGAGTATGAATAAATTAGTGCCCGAAGGCCATGTTCTCTGCTCTATTTTTTTAGAATCGATCTGAGGGACCTCATCATACTTATTAAGGGCCTTTGCCAAAGCCATATTTTCACTCTCAGACACCAGCACAGGATGTAAATTGCTAATAGAAGTTATGGGTATTATATTCCTCTCATTTTTTAATAAAACCACCTGGCTTGCTGCTTGCTTATAAGCGTGTTGCACTGCCGATATACTCTGGGCATAAGCTCCTACAGCACTGATGCCAATAACAAGAAAGATAAACAGTGGTTTAATTGAATACATAGACTAATCAGGGATGAAAATACCAACTTTAGTTTTCATATTTTTACTAAATGTATTTGTACAGGTCAAGCTTGTTTGTCACATCTATGGTCATCTTAAACCTATTCACCTCTTGTGGGTCCGCTCATCATACGACTGAAGCCAAAGTAGATCTGTCGACCTTAATAGAACATTCCCAGGTATTTAATAATCATTTTACGGGATTTTCACTATACGATCCTGTGATTCACAAAACTCTTTATGCTTATAATGATCAAAAGTATTTTACTCCTGCTTCCAACACCAAGATCCTGACTTTTTATACTGCATTGTCTTTCTTGCCTGATCCCTTGCCTGCATTTAAGTATCTGATCCACGGAGATAGCCTCATCATTAAAGGCATGGGCGATCCTACTTTGTTACATCCTCTTTGGCCCCAACATCCGGGATTGAGTTTTATCATCAATTCTGACAAAAGAGTATTTATCGTCACCGATGCTTTACAAGATGAAGCGATGGGCGATGGTTGGGCCTGGGATGATTATAGTTATTATTACCAGGCTGAAAAATCTGCCCTGCCAATGTATGGCAATCTGATTCGGATTGAATATGATTCTCTGGTTCAATCACATAAGGTGTTTCCTGCCTATTTTCAAGGTACCTGGAGTAACCTGACTGGTAAAAGCAGTTCCAATCCGTACTACAGGATGCAAAATGATAATGATTTTAGAATAAATGTAAATAGGAAAACGTTGACTTATATACCCTTCAAAACAGATGCCGCTACTATAAATAACCTGTTGTCAGATACGATCCATCGTTCAGTCAGGGCACTTTGGAGCGCACAAGTAGACCCAGACAGTACATGGGCGTTAATGCCCGGAGTGTCCGCTGATTCGGTGTACGCTCAGATGATGAAGGTAAGTGACAATTTTATCGCCGAACAATTACTGTTGGAGACAGGGGCCTATATTTTGGATACCCTCAATACGACCAAAGCGATTCAATATGCCAAGACACACCTATTCCAGAACATACCGGATCCCTTGCAATGGGTAGACGGCAGTGGATTGTCCAGATACAATCTTTTTACACCGCGCTCTATCATATATGTATTGGAGCAGATTTACCATAAAATATCGGAGGACAGAATTAAAAGTATCTTTCCAGGTGGAGGTGTTAGTGGGACCATACAAACGATATATGGTGCCCAGACACCATATATATATGCCAAAACCGGTTCATTGATGAATAATTACGCACTGAGTGGGTATCTTTTTACAAAAAGCGGCAAGATCTTGATATTCTCTTTTATGCACTCTAATTACACGGGTAGTGTAATGCCTATTCGAGAGGAGATGCAAAAGACCCTCGAATTTGTACGAGACCATTATTAAAATGGCTGGCAGCTGGACTATTTGGTGCTATTGAGAAAGACGATATTGGTATTCATTTGGATTCGTTCCGGGGTATTCCAAAGGAGATTGTTGTTTTTAGCATTTATGTACTGAATGATTTTTTGAGCACTCAGGCTTCCCAATTCTAACCCATCGTGTTTCATATGACTCACTGTTGGAATCATAAATTGAGCAAGGTGTCCATCACTAATAGCCAAAACTGATATTTGTTCAGGTACCTTCAAGTCTAATTCAGCGATGGCTGGCATGACGCCCAGCATAATTTCGTCTGTCATCACGTACAATCCATCTGGATGGTGATGTTGGATCATATCCAGGGCTATAGTGTACGCTTCTGAGCTGCTATTGACGAAAGCTATTTGGCTGGTTTCGTGCGGAAGATTTAAGTCAGCCAGTGCCTGGGCAAATCCCCGATATCGGAGATGAGAAATGGTGAGACTGGCTTTTCCAAAAATGCCAATAATCTTTTGACAGCCAGTTTTATACAGGTGTTGGACCATTTGATAAGATACTTTGTAGTCATCTATCGTGATACTACTATAAGGAGTGCCTTCGATCACTTTGTCTATAAGTACAACCGGAATATTAGAATCTTTAAGTGTTTGAAAATGATCCAGATTGACGGTTTCCTTGGTTAAAGCGATTAATACTCCTGCGACATCATGATCATAGGCAATACCTATATTTTCTTCTTCCCGCTCCAGGCTATCATTGGTCGGAAGAATCATCAAGGTATATCCCTGGCTATGGAGAACTGCTTCGATACCATGTATCACCAAAGGATAGAAAAAAGAAGTGATTTGTGGAATGATGAGTGCTATCGTTTTATTTGATCCTCTCTTTAAATGAAGTGCAGCGGCACTTGGCCTGTATTTCATGGCTTGCGCCACTTCCTTAATCTTGATTTTGAGTGCTTCACTGATATCAGGGTGATTGCTCAATGCTCTCGATATAGTAGATGGACTTACTTCCAACCTATGGGCTATATCCTTGATGGTTGTCTTTTTCAATCAAAAAATTAAGAATTAATAAACAACTCAAATTTAATATATTTTCCACAATTTTCCTCAATTTATCAACAACAATCGTTTGCGGTAAGGTTTGCGGGATAAATTATAGGTATGAAAGGGTAAATCGGTATTGGAAAGCTTATATAAGTTCCTACTTTTGAAGCACTTTATGTAAAGAGAATATTAGGATTTTGTGATTTTTATTTTTCACTATTAACTTTTTGAAACGTTATCAGGGTATTAAAAATTCCAAATATTCTACCTTTTCTCTTCACTTAAAATGCTCTTTCTAATATTAATAAAAATTTTTGAATGATTATGAATAGACTTTTTACTCGTATGCTTAAAGCGACTATTGCCTTGCTCCTCTTGGCAGGAATGCAGTCTTTTGCTTTGGCACAACGCACTGTCACCGGCACCGTCAAGGAAGCCGGTTCAGGCGAGACTTTGATTGGTGCCAATGTACTGGTTCGGGGAACTAGTATTGGGACCATTACTGACATTGATGGCACCTTTTCTATAGAAGTGCCAGCAGGAAGCAATGTGTTGGAGATTTCTTACACAGGTTTTGGTACAGAAGTTTTTACACTCGACGGTGCTACTAACAATATTGAGATCACACTTACTCCAGGTAAGTTGCTCGAAGAGGTAGTCGTCACTGGATATGGTACCCAGCGTCAGAAAGAAATCACTTCTGCAGTTGCATCTATCAAAGCAGAGGATTTCAACAAAGGTGCTATCACCAGCCCGGCTCAATTGCTACAAGGTAAAGTACCCGGATTGGTTATCGCCAAACCCAACGGAGATCCTAATGGCGGATTCACCATCCGACTAAGAGGTCTTTCTACCGTGGGTGGTAATACTGAACCATTGATCATTATTGATGGTGTTCCAGGTGCCAACTTACGTAGCGTTGATCCCAATGACATTGAGACCATGGATGTACTTAAAGATGGTTCTGCAGCAGCGATATATGGGACGCGAGGTTCAAATGGGGTTATTTTGATCACCACCAAAAAAGGCCATGAAGGCAAATCTTCCATTGAATACAACGGCGTTTTTTCAGTTGAAAATATTGCAAGAACACCTCAAATCATGAATGCTGCAGAATATAAGGCAGCAGGAGGCCTTGACAAAGGCACTAGCACTGACTGGTTTGATGTCATCACTCGAACAGGCTTATCTCAACAGCACAACCTGGCGATGTCAGGTGGTGCCAAGGGCTTGGCTTACAGAGTTTCTTTTAACTATAGAGATGTTCAGGGAGTTGCGCTTGACAATGGATTTAAGCAACTTAACGGTCGTGTCAACCTGGCACAGAAAGCGATTAATGACAGATTATTAATCAATTTTGATTTATCTGCTACTAATCGCAATCAGAATACAGGATTTAGCAATGCTGCATTTAGATATGCCACCATTTTTAATCCAACCGCTCCTGTTTATGATGCCACCAATACAGTCAATGGAGGTTATAATGAACCTGGAGGATTTGATATTTTTAATCCGCTGGCGATCATCGAACAAAACCAGGCGAAAGGTGTATTAAACAATATATTGGGTACAGTTCGTGCGGAATACGAACTCGCCAAAGGTCTGAGATACTCTATAGCCTACACACTCGGTCGTGATAATGGCGGTGATGGCAACGGTGTAACTGAGGCCTATATCAGCAAACAAAGCCAGTTTGGTCAAGGTATTGGCCGCAATGGTCTTGCTACCAGGAATTCAAGTTCTGCCCAAAATGATTATTTGTCCTCTACACTTAACTATGCCTTTAGAGTAAATAATATAGACTTAACGGCTTTAGCAGGATACGATTACCAAAAATTCGTCACTGAAGGATTCGGTATACAAGGAGGTAACTTCCTGACTGATTTCTTTACAAGCAATAACATCGGTGCGAGTTTGGACTTTCCTCGAGGACTTGGAGGTGTTGGTAGTGGAAAAAACAGTAATAAACTGATCGCGTTCTTTGGTAGATTGAGTGCCAATATCAATGATACCTGGTTTGCCAGTGCATCAGTGAGAAGAGAGGGATCTTCCAGGTTTGGAGAAAATAATAAATGGGGGGTATTCCCAGCTGTTTCAGCAGGAGTAAACTTGACTAAATTGATGGATATCAGTTTTGTTGACAACCTCAAGTTGAGAATAGGATATGGTGTCACTGGAGCTAATATTACCCAGGATTATCTGTCTCAATTCAGATACGGTCCTACCGGTAGCTTCTTTTACAATGGTGCTTATGTGCCTACTTATGGTCCGGTATCTAACCCTAACGCTGATCTTAAATGGGAGCGAAAAGGTGAAACCAATATTGGATTGGATTTTGGTTTATTGGACTATAAAATCACAGGAACATTTGATTTGTTTAATCGAAAAGTCAATGACCTATTATACAACTTCCCAGTACCGGTTCCACCAAATTCATTTGGTCGTACCTGGGCTAACGTGGGAGAACTAACCAGCACAGGTCTGGAAGCTTCTGTGGCATTAAATGACCTCAAATTTGGTGGGTTGAAGTATACTCCTTCATTAAATGCTACTTTCTATTTGGATAATAAATTAGTGAGTTTGTCTCAAGGTGATCTTAAATTCGGATCTGGAGGGGTACTCGACCTGGCAGGTGTAGGATCTCCTGGACAAAATAACTTCACCATGATTCGAGTAGCAGAAGGCGAAAAAATTGGTCAAATTTATGGCCCGATTTACACAGGCCCGGATGCTGCAGGGAACCCAACTTTTAAAGATCTTAATGGAGATGGTACCGGTACTACAGATGACAAGGCGGTGTTGGGTAATGGTATTCCTAACTTCACCCTTGGTTTTAACAATAGTTTCACTCTGGGCAATTTTACCTTAAATGCATTTTTGAGGGGTGCATTCGGACATTCTTTGATCAACCAATTCAGGGTGTTTTATGAAGATCGCAATCCTGGTTCTATCCTGAGCTACAATAGGGTAAATACCAAGTATGCTGATCCTAAATTAAAAGATGCTAAATACTCTAGTTTACACGTAGAAAAAGGCGATTTCATTAGATTGGACAATATGCAATTGGGTTATACTTTGCCTGTAAAAGGAGTATTTAATAAAGCTTTTGTGTATCTCGCAGGTAACAATCTGTTTACCATCACAGGGTATACCGGCGTTGATCCTGAAGTTCGATTTGGTGATTCTGAGGACAATGGCAATCCATTGGCCCCAGGTATTGACAGAAGAGATAATTATTTTACTACACGATCCTTTTCTTTAGGCGTCAATTTTGGATTTTAATTTTAAATAAAAAAATAATCATAGCGATATGAAAAAACTTATAAAATATTCTAAAGCTTTATTGATAGCCGGTGCTTTACTGACTTTCAATAATTCCTGTACCAATCTCGATGAAGAGTTGTATTCAACAGTGACTTTTGATAATTTCTTCAAAACAGACGAAGAGTTTATTTCTGCATTGGGAGCAGCTTATTCGAGCCTGATTGGAGTAATGGGAAATCACAATGCTACCTGGTCTATCCAGGAAGTGTCTTCTGACGAATTAATGATTCCACAAAGAGGTGGTGACTGGTTTGATGGAGGCATTTGGTTACGTATGTTCAGGCATGAATACCTTCCTACGGAAGATGCATTTAATAATTCCTGGGGACAATTGTTTGGAGGAGTCAGTGCCTGTAATCGTTTGATTGAGCAGTTTTCTGCCATCCAAAGTGATCGTGCTAAAGCATTCGTATCAGAGCTAAGATCTGTTCGTGCATTGTACTACTATTGGTTGCTTGATCTTTTTGGCAATGTGCCTATCGTGACTTCCTTTGCGACAGCGGAGGCCAACCCGACTACCAAGTCCAGAGCCGAAGTGTACGCTTTTGTTGAAAAAGAGTTGCTTGAAAGTACTCCGAATCTGACAGACGAAGTATCTGGTTCTACCTATGCCAGGATGACTCAACATGCTGCCAATTCAATATTAGCTAAGCTTTATATCAATGCACAAAGATATACGGGCACCGCACAGTGGGATAAAGCCATAGCAGCTGCTGATAAAGTGATCAACTCCGGCAAGTATAGCCTGGAAGACAATTTTTTTACGAACTTCCAAACTGAAAATGCAGGTTCTAAAGAAACCATTTTTGCTATACCTTATGACAAAGTATTTGCACAGGGATTTAACCTTCCGGTGATGACACTGCATTATGAAAGTCAAAAAACTTTTAACCTTACCGATCAACCATGGAATGGTTACTGTTCACTTCAAGAGTTTTACAATTCTTTTGAAGCGAATGATGTTCGAAAAAGAAGTCTGTTAGCAGGCCCTCAAAAGAGTGCTGCAGGCAAACAATTGGTCGATCCAAGTGCTGAAGCCAATGACCCTGATGGTAAAGATTTAAATTTCACACCTGCCATCAATGAGCATTTTCCAAACTGTCTAAGACAAGCTGGAGCAAGGATCGCTAAATTTGAATATATAGCTGGTTCTACTGCTAACTTGAGCAATGATTTCCCAATATTCCGGTTAGCCGACATTATGTTGGTGAAAGCTGAAGCGCTTTGGAGAAAGAATGCTGGCGATGCTACCGCCCTCGCTATCGTCAATCAGATCCGAAACCGTGCCTTGGCTACTCCGCTAACTTCCCTGACAGCTGAAAATCTTTTGGCAGAGAGAGGTCGTGAGATGTTTGCTGAAGGATGGAGGAGACAAGATCTTATTCGCTTCGGTACTTACCAGGATGCAAGACCTTGGAAACCAGCAGATACAAAACCTTGTTTTGATATCTTCCCTATTCCCAAGGCTCAACTTGATGCTAACAAAAGTTTGTCTCAAAATCCTTGTTATTAATTTATTGAGCAATTTGCTCAGATAGGTACTAATCTAAGTTTCCTAATCATATCAAATCGAAAGGCTGACTCGCAATGGCGAGTCGGCCTTTTTTCATGTGGGTTGACTGGTCATGTTACATAACCGATTCGCTCCTAGGGCGTTTCAAAGTTGTCCTAAATGAAAGATTGTACCATGGAGCTTACCAAATGCAGATTCCTCATAAATTATTCCCATTTTTGCATTAAATAATCGCATCAATGGCTAAAGTGAACTGGCAAGGTGTATATCCTGCCCTTACTACTAAATTTAAGGAAGATCATAGCCTGGATATACCAGCATTCCAAAAGCATCTTGATTTTCAACTCAACAATGGGATCCATGGGGTGATTTTGGCCGGCAGCCTCGGTGAAGCCAGCACGCTTCAATTGCAGGAAACCCTGGAATTATTGGCAGCAGCCAAAGAAAAGACGGATGACGATACTCCCGTATTAATCAACATAGCCGAATCGAATACTGCCAGCGCAGTGGAGATCGCCAAAGCAGCAGAAGCTGCAGGAGCCGACGGTCTGATGCTGTTGCCACCAATGCGATATAAGGCAGATGATCACGAGACAGTGGTCTATTTTAAAACCATCGCCGACTGTACTGATCTCCCTATCATGATCTATAACAACCCTCATGATTATAAGATCGCTGTGACGATAGACATGTTTGAGCAACTCACCCTGCATCCCAATATTCAGGCAGTCAAAGAAAGTAGTAGGGATATCACCAATATCACCCGAATGATCAATGCTTTTGGGTCAAGGTTTAAAATAATGGGAGGGGTGGATACCCTGGCATTGGAATGCCTGGTGGCTGGCGCAGATGGTTGGGTCGCAGGACTAGTCAATGCATTTCCAGAAGAGACGGTAACTATATTTAATTTGGTCAAAAAAGGTCGAATAGATGATGCATTGAAGATATACAGGTGGTTTATGCCTCTGCTCGAGCTGGATATACACCCTAAACTGGTACAGTATATAAAACTTGCTGAGGCTGCAGCCGGAGTAGGAACTGAACACGTGCGCCCGCCCAGGTTAAAACTAAGCGGTATTGAACGAATCCAGGTGTTATCTGTTATAAATGACGCCATCCAAAGCAGGCCTAACCTCAAAATTTACAATTTATGATTACAGAGAATATAGTGGGATTTGACACCAGAGGGGGATCCACATTTGTTCAAGGAGTAGAAGCTTCCAGTCAAACTTATCTGGCTGAAAAATTTACCATCGCAGATCAGTCTACTATCGACGAAGCGCTCGACAAGGCTGTGATGGCCTTTGAGATCTACCGCCATTGGAGTCCCGACCAAAGAGCTTCTTTTCTTAACAAAATATCAGAGAATATCCTCGAACTAGGGGATACACTTATTTCAAGAGCTTGTGCAGAATCCGGATTGCCGGAAGGAAGGATGATGGGTGAACGGGGCAGAACTATTGGTCAAATCAATATGATGGCCACCGCACTCAGAAATGGTAGCTGGGAAGAAAATTTTATTGATCAGGCTTTGCCGGACCGTCAACCGCTGCCCAGACCCGATATTAGAAAAAGATTGGTGCCTCTTGGGCCTGTGGTAGTATTCGCGGCAAGCAATTTTCCCCTGGCCTTCTCTACCGGCGGTGGGGATGTAGCCAGCGCACTGGCAGTAGGATGTCCGGTGATTGTCAAAGCACATGATTCTCATCCCGGGACCAATGCTTTGGTTGCTCAAGCCATTATGGAAGCTGCCAGAACAGTAGGGGCACCTGATGGGGTATTTTCCTCTTTATATGGAGCAGGACAGGATCTTGGCCAGGTTTTGGTCAAAGACCCACGGATCAAAGCTGTAGGTTTTACAGGCTCCTATCGTGCCGGAAGGGCCATCATGGATGCTTCGGCTGCCAGACCAGAGCCTATCCCGGTCTATGCGGAGATGGGCAGTATCAATCCAGTCGTGGTGATGGCATCAGCCCTCGAGAAAAGGGCCGCATTTATTGGTGAACAATTAGGCGGATCTATGACGCTTGGAGTAGGGCAGTTTTGCACTAAACCTGGGATTATCCTGGTACAGGAAAGTCCAGAATTTAATGCTTTTTATAAAGGATTGCACGACAAAGCCGCTGGCATGGCTGCCTCGCCGATGCTCAATAAAAGAATCCAATCCAGTTTTGTCCAATCTCTTCAAAATCTTTCAGGTGAAGTGACTATGGTCAATATGAATGAAGGCTCATCACATCTCATGAAAGCCGCTTTTGCAGTGGTAGCTGGCAGAGATTTTTTGACCCATCCAAAATGGCATGAAGAAGTCTTTGGCCCATTTGCAGTCATAGTCAAATGTGATGATCCGGATCAAATGATCGAAATCGTAAGGGCACTCAGAGGTCAGCTCACTGCTACTATCTGGAGTGAACCTGAAGATGCCCTTAATGCAAAAATGATCGATGCACTGGAGCAGGCTGCAGGTAGATTGGTTTGGAATGGAGTTCCTACCGGGGTAGAGGTGTGTGATGCACAGATGCATGGCGGTCCTTTCCCTGCAACGAGCCATCCTTTTTTTGGCGCTGTTGGCATGGGATCCATGAAGCGCTGGACCCGACCGGTTGCTTATCAAAATTTTCCCGGAAGTCTGTTGCCGAATGAATTGAAGGATTGATTTTAGGAGAGCTCTTTTGCTTTATTAGCGCCATTGAGTTTGGTGTAAAGAAAGTATTCAAACCCGTAGGTAAATACATGGTAGTGGGTGATTTAAACATGATTGAACCATTATCATTTCTAGTCATCGTACAAATCAACAAAACTAAAAACTCCCCGGACCGAAATCTGGATTCTTTAGGAAATTAACCATTTCTCTAAGTAGCATTTTTTTTCATTATGTTTTCTTTTGATTTTCAATAATTTACAAATTTGTTATTCAAAATGCTTAAAATCAATATAATATAAATAGCATTTTATTTTAATATTTAAAATTCCTGGTTATATTTACGGTCTGAATCACTTTATACGACTATTATAACCGGACAGTATGGGCAAGAAGAAAAACAGTAAACCTTTTTGGAAAAGGCTAAATTTTAAGGACGAGCGATGGACAAAAGTATTGGGGCTTTTCACCTTATTTTTTTCAATTTTACTTTTGATCAGTATGATCTCCTACCTTTTTACCTGGAGATTTGATCAGGACAAAGTGCTTAATTTTTCATGGCATATATTTTTTCAAAAGGACCTGGAAGTAGCCAATACTTTCGGTCGATTGGGGGCTTTTCTTTCACATCAGGTGATGTACTGGAGTTTTGGTCTTCCGGCTTTCATCCTCGTATATATCAGTCTCATGTATACCTGGAAGTGGGTGCGCAATGCAAAATATTCACTGGCCATGAAAACCTTGTCAGCTTTATGGATCATGGTATACTCCTCTGTTTTATTAGAGAGTCTGCTCGGTAGATTTGCCTTCCCGTTTGGTGGTGCCATTGGTGAATGGATCGCTTTTTATTTACGTAATATGCTGGGCATGGTGGGCTTGATTGGATTATTATTATTGATAGTCGCAGTGATATTCATTTGGAATTTTAACCCCGACTTTTCAGGTCTGCGGATGCCGTCTTACCAATTGTCCGGTGGCGAATCACCTTCTATCAATATGGGCTCCTTTTTAAGTTTTTTCAAAAAGAATCAGTCAGATCAACCTTCAGGCACTGTATCTGATGAGACTAATGGATCTAATAAAAAACCCATTGACATGGACTTCACAGATGAAGTGCCGGACCTCCGGGACGATCGTGAGCCCATCACACTTGATCAAGATCACTATAAACCACAATATGCCGATCTGAAAGACCTTCGGAAAAATGAACCGGTACTGGAATTTGAAGAAATAAATATAAATACGCCCGGGACCAGGACCGATGCAGAAGCTTTATTAGACTTAGAGATCCATCATCTATCAGAAGGTCCGGAGATGTCTTTGGATCCGCTTTCTCCCAATATTGAAGACCTTACCCTGACTGAAGATCACTACGCCAATCTGCAACCGTATGATCCCGATGCTGAACTTTCTAAGTTTCAGCTGCCATCCGTAGAGTTATTGCATGATTATACTGATCAAAACTTTGAAGTAGATCGCGCTGAACTCGAAGCCAACAAAGATCAGATCATAGAGACTCTGATGCACTACAAAATCGAGATCACTAAAATCAGAGCGACCGTAGGCCCGACTGTAACCCTTTATGAAATCATCCCTGCACCTGGAGTAAGAATTTCGAAAATCAAAAACCTTGAAGATGATATCGCCCTCAATCTTTCTGCCCTCGGTATAAGGATCATTGCACCTATCCCAGGTAAGGGCACCATCGGTATTGAAGTACCTAATAAGAAAAAACAAATCGTCAGCCTCAAAGAGGTATTGATGTCTGATAAATTTCAGCAGTCCAAAATGGATCTTCCGATCGCACTTGGTCGCACTATTTCGAATGAAGTCTTTGTAGCAGATCTTGCTAAAATGCCGCACTTGCTGATAGCCGGTGCTACAGGTCAGGGCAAGTCAGTGGGTATCAATACCATCCTGATGTCCCTACTGTACAAAAAACATCCGGCCCAGGTCAAACTGGTTTTGATTGATCCCAAAAAAGTGGAACTCTTCCCTTACTCTAAATTGGAAAACCATTTTCTGGCTTATCTACCGGACCAGGACGAACCCATCGTGACGGAAACCAATAAAGTCATTTTTACCCTCAATTCACTTTGCATTGAGATGGATAACCGGTACGACTTATTGAAAAAAGCAGAGTCCCGTAATATCAAAGAATACAATAAAAAGTTTACTGCCCGACAGCTTAATCCTGAAAAAGGCCATAAATTCCTCCCCTTCATCATCCTCGTGATCGATGAGTTTGCAGATATGATCATGACTGCCGGTAAAGAGGTCGAGCTGCCCATAGGTCGATTGGCTCAGCTGGCCAGAGCGGTAGGCATCCACTTGATCATTGCTACGCAAAGACCTTCGGTCAATATCATTACAGGGGTGATCAAGGCAAATTTTCCGGCACGCCTGGCCTTCAAAGTTTCATCTAAGGTTGATTCCAGGACCATCCTGGACACCGGAGGTGCAGACCAGCTCATCGGAAGTGGAGATATGTTGTTGAGCGTTGGAGGAGACATGATTCGATTGCAGTGTGCATTTGTAGACACTCCTGAAGTAGAAAATGTGCTGAAATTTATCCATGATCAGCGCGGATTTTCTACTCCCTACTTCCTCCCCGAATACACCGGTGAAGAAGGAGCCTCCGGTGCCGAAAAAGCGGTCCTGGAAGATCTGGATGACATGCTCGACGAAGCAGGTCGTTTGGTGGTGCAAAATCAGCATGGCAGCACCTCCATGATTCAACGAAGACTTAAGTTGGGTTACAACCGTGCAGGACGCATCATGGATCAGCTTGAGTTGCTCGGGATAGTTGGTGCCGGCGAAGGATCTAAACCGCGCGAAGTACTGGTGTCCACAGAGGCTGAACTTGGCAGGATCTTGGATAGAATCAGAGGAGGCAAAGAAAAAGATACTTTGTTTTAGAATAGATTACCGAGTCGGAGTTCAACTCCTCCTAAACCTCTCCCGTCCGATTCGAAGCAGTTATACTGCGACCATTCCATCACCCTCGTTGGTAAACAGTGACATTTTTAAACTTCCACTATTATTGATTTAGTACCGTCGCGAGTTTTTAATTAATTTCAAACGAGTAAATCAATATAAAATGAAGATCGATTTGAAGAATAGTCTATTTATCTATAGTCTTTATTTAATTGGCTACTTGCTCCTGGGTGGATGCAACTCAAACAATCCTGACAAGCAACTGGCTGACGAAACACAAACCACAGATTGGCCAGCCTATGGCCGTACGCACAATGAACGACGGTTTAGCCCATTGACAGCAGTAGATACCAATACAGTAAGTGCGCTCAAGGTAGATTGGTACATCGACTTGCCCAATGACAAGGCCCTGGTCTCAACACCCCTGGTGATAGACGGCATCATGTATTTTACAGGTACTGCCAATATCGTTCGCGCGGTGGACGCTACTTCCGGCCGGCTGATCTGGCAATATGATCCTGAAAATGCAAAACACATCGGTCAACATCGTCGTGCAGGTTGGTCGCACAGCAGAGGCATCTCCTATTACGAGGGCAAAATATTTGATGCTACCTGGGATGGTAGGTTGATTGCAATAGATAGCAAGACTGGCCAAGAGATCTGGAGTGTACAGACGACAGATCCATCAAAAGCATTTACTATCACCGGAGCTCCAAAAGCATTTAAGCACAAAGTCCTGATCGGCAATGGCGGCTCAGAAGCGGGTCCAACCAGAGGGTATGTCACAGCCTATGACACTGAGACAGGGGCACAAGCCTGGCGATTTTATATTGTGCCTGGTGATCCTGCCAAAGGATTTGAAAATGAGGCCATGAAGATGGCTGCGGAGACCTGGACCGGCGAGTGGTGGAAATACGGTGGCGGTGGCCATGCCTGGCATGGATTTACCTATGATCCGGACCTCGATGTACTATATATCGGCACGGGGAATGGTGGACCCTGGAATAGAAATATCAGGAGCCCGCAGGGAGGTGATAATCTTTTCTTGTGCTCTATCGTCGCGCTGGATCCGGATGATGGTCATTACCTATGGCACTACCAGACCACACCGGGTGAGAGCTGGGATTATAACTCTAATATGGATATCGTCCTGGCAGATCTGATGATCGAAGGTAAACCTATAAAAGCCATCTTACACGCTCCTAAAAATGGTTTTTTTTACGTGATCAATCGGGAAACCGGCAAGTTGGTATCTGCCGAGCCCTTTGTGGAAACCTCCTGGGCATCTCGCATCGATCTGAAAACCGGCCGACCGGTAGAAGCACCTGGGGCACGATATAAAAATGATACTTTTCAGTTAACTCCTGGCCCTCATGGTGCTCATAGTTGGCATGCGATGTCTTATAATCCAATGACAGGATTGGCTTATATCCCTACCATACATGATGCGCTCGCGTACACAGATGTAGGGGTTGATACCAATTTTGTCTCCATAGATTTTAAAGGCGGTATAGGCGCCAGGTTATTTCCTCCTAAAAAACAACCAAGGCCTTATCCCGGCTCTTTGCAAGCCTGGGATCCTGTCAAACAAAAAATGATCTGGCAGGTACCCCAGGATGAATTGTGGAATGCGGGTACCCTGACCACTGCCGGTTACCTGGTTTTCCAGGGCAGAGCAGAAGGAAAACTATTGGCCTATCATGCAGCTACAGGTAAGGTACTTTGGACTTTTGACACAGGATTAGGCATCTCTGCTCCTCCAATTACTTACAGCATTAAAGGCAGGCAGTATATCTCGTTATTGGTGGGCTGGGGTGGTGCCTTTGCCGGAGTAGGTGACAAAGTCCTTGGCTGGGATTATGGCCGTCATATGCGTCGGCTAATCACTTTTTCTCTGGAAGGTAAAGTGGGTCTACCTCCCTTGCCGCCACCTTATTTTCCTACTCCAATCATTGATAAAGCATTTAAAGTAGACGCTGGACTGGTCGCACTGGGAGAAAAAGAATACGGCCCTTGCCGCGGCTGCCATGGGGGTAATGTAGTGTCAATGGGTATGGCTCCTGATCTGAGAGCTTCTGCTGTGCCGCTCAATTTGGATTTATTCAGACAGGTAGTCAAAAAAGGATCAAGTCTAAAGATGGGTATGCCTATTTATGCAGATATGACCGATACGCAGCTGCTTGGGCTGATGCATTATATAAGAGATAGGGCTCAGCAATGAATAGGATTTCTCTCCATTAAAAAATTTTCTTTGGTTACTTCGAGATCAATATAAGAGTTGTCAGATTTGTTTGCATCGTTTATAATTTTTTAAGAGGAACCTGGAAAAAATCAATCGCTTTAATTATCTCACGTTACCCAAAATGGAGTTTGTGTTTTCAACTTATCTGTTCAGTAATCCTTAGATTATTTAATTTCGAGAATGAAATTAAAACAAGCATTGTTCCTGATCATTCACCTTTGCGGATTCACTTTTGGAATCACACAATCCAATTCAAAACCAAATATTATCATTGTCCTGGCCGATGACTTGGGTTATGGTGATTTAGGTTGTTATGGTCAAAAGATAATTCCTACGCCTAACCTTGATCGAATGGCTGCAGATGGCTGCCGGTTTACCAATTTTTATTCAGGCAGTACAGTATGTGCCCCTTCCCGTTTTGCCCTGATGACAGGTATGGATATGGGACATGCATATATACGGGGCAATAAAGAGACTCCTTTGCGTGAATCCACGCTGACCTTACCACGAATGGCCAAACAACTAGGTTATGTGACAGGCATGTTTGGCAAATGGGGCTTAGGACATGAAAATAATTCAGGCTCTCCTGAAAAACAAGGCTGGGATGAGTTTATTGGGTACTTAACCCACAAAAGTGCCCATAATTATTATGTTAAAAGTCTTTGGGAGACTAAGGATGGTGTGACCAGGACCCATCCAATGGACTCAACCCAAAATACAGCACCTTATATTTTTAAAGCAGCATTGGATTTTATCAAGGCTAATTCGCAAGCTCCTTTTTTATTGTACTTGCCGATGACTTTACCGCATGCTGAAATGACGATACCCACCGAAGAGTCCATTAAGCCCTTTTTAAAGGCCAATGGTAAAAGTGTATTTGTAGAGACCCCTTTTGTCCAGGGAACCGGTATGAGTCCGACTTATAGTTCACAATCTATGCCCAATGCGGCTACGGCAGCCATGATCAGACAAGTAGATATGGACATGGGTAAGTTAATGACTTTGCTTAAAGAGCTTGGCTTGGATAAAAATACGTTCGTGCTTTTTACTTCGGACAATGGAGCTCACCAGGAAGGGGGCAGAAACATCAAAGAATTTGAGAGTACCGGTGGATTGCGGGGTTATAAGAGAGACTTGTACGAAGGTGGTATCCGGGTGCCGACCATCGCCTGGGGAATGGGCATGAGTAAAAAACTCATCCATGAGCCCCTGGCCAATTGGGATATCCTCCCAACTATTGCGGAGCTCCTCCATGCCGAAAAGCCAAATAATATCAATGGACTATCTTTTTTGAATGTATTATCCAAATCCCAATCTAAACCGATCCATCCTTATTTGTATTGGGAATTTCATGAGCGAGGGTTTGATCAGGCCATCCGGAAGGGTAAATGGAAAGCCATCAAGCGAAGCATCAACGGGTCAGCCTGTGAACTGTATGATCTTAATAGTGATCCGTCCGAAAACAAAAACCTTGCATCCCTATATCCCATAATCGTAAAAGAGATGGAAAAATTATTTTTAATATCCAGGGTTGATGAGGCAAATTACCCCATCAATAAATAGAGCTGAATGGTAGATTTTATTCCTGGTATAATAAATCCTACCGACATTGAGACTGAATCTCATCCTTTTGAGTTTTGTGGTCATTATTGAATTATATTTTGACATACCTGATATCTTGTTTTACGGTACATTTGATCAGATGAACTTTGCACTTTTGAATTGCAATATCCATTTTCACTAATGATGGAACTTCTTAAATCGTTGAGGCTTATTTGGGCTTTTTACCGGGGTTTTAGCCTGGTTACATGGGTGATTACTTTGGGATGTATCAGTATTTTTTGGAGTCATGGGCTGCGAACTTTTAGTTTGCTTTTTTGGTTCAAAATAATTTCTTTGGGGTTGGTATATTATGTTATATCGGACTACAAATCAAAAGAATTTTTTTATTACCAAAACCTGGGGGTTTCAAAATGTTTTTTGGACGTTACTCTCTCGTTTGACTTCTTTCTCTTCATTTTTGCCATCATCATCAGTTATAAACTAAAATGACCCACCTCTTTGAAGCTGATGGAATTATGCTGGAATTTGGCGATAGACGAATTCTGTCTGATATTTACTTTAAGTGTGAAACCGGCAAAATCACCGGCATATTAGGTAGAAATGGGCAAGGAAAAACCTGCCTAATAAATATCATCTACGGGAGCCTGCCAGCTATGAGCAAATCTATTCGATTTGATAGCGTTTCCGTGCCAAAGGCATTTAAACGGCCTGACCTGATAACCTACTTGCCACAATTTAATTTTATACCTTCCATGCTTTCAGTCCAACGGATCTTCTCAAACTTTGAGTTGAATTATACCGATTTTGAAGATTTGTTCCCTGAGTGTGGACCTATTGGAAACGTTTCCATCAAGAACCTATCTGGAGGACAAAGGCGACTGATAGAAGTATATGTCATCATAAAATCTAAATCCCTTTTTTCTATGCTGGACGAACCTTTTTCTCATGTAATGCCTTTGCATATAGAAAAAATTAAAGAACTTTTGCATCAGGCAAAACTCATAAAGGGTTTTCTTATAACGGATCATATGTATCGGCATGTCATCGATCTATGCGATTATTTGTATGTCCTGTCAGAAGGTAAGGCTCATCTCACCAAAGACCACAGAGATATCGAGAGACTGGGTTACGCACGGCTTTAACGATTATGCCATAAGTATTTGAATAAGCTCCAAGAAAGCATTTTCATGTATGTCAGACTCACAATTCTTTGCGAACTTTATGCAGCTGCTTAACAAGCTAATTCAATGAATATCAAGAACCTGATTTTATGGATAGGATTGATTTTGATTCCGGTGAATGGAAGGAGTCAGAATTTTCCAGTCCTCAAACACTACGACCAAAATCATTTGTATAGGATAGCCCTACCGATTGGGGGTATCGGAACTGGAACCGTTTCTTTAAGTGGCAAAGGCGAATTGAGGGACTGGGAGATTATGAATCGGCCTGCTAAAAATTTTAGCGGAGGTCAGATGGGCAATGGAGTGCCTTTTTTTTCCATTTATGTGCAGGAAAAGAATGGCAAAAAATATATCAAGGGACTCATGGGGCCGTTGGATGCTATAGACTACCAGGATAAAGAAGGCCGTCCTGTTGACAATCATGGCATCCCTCGGTTTAGCCACGCTAGTTTTGATGCTACCTATCCATTTGGTCAAGTCAATCTCTCGGATGATCAAATGCCGGTGGATGTTACCCTGAAGGCTTATAATCCGCTCATTCCGACAGACGCATCCTCCAGCGGAATACCCATAGCTATCTTAAAGTATGAAGTCAGGAATAAAACTGATCAGCCGATTGAAGCATCAGTTTGTGGACTGATGAGAAATTTTATAGGAAATGATGGATCCAAGACCAGGATGGATTGGAAAGGTGACCAGGTGCCGATTGGGGCCAATCACAATCAAAATATTTTCAGAAAATCCGCGGGTGTCCAGGGAATCTTCATGTATTCGGATAGCGTCCCCCATACTTCAGAAGCTTGGGGGACTATGGCACTTACTACCAATAGTGATCAGCAAGTGAGCTATCGCAGATCGTCCCGATCCAATGATTGGGAAAATGCCCTCCTTGATTTTTGGGACGATTTTAGCGCTGACGGCATCCTTACAGACAAAGATCAATTGACAGACCATGATCCGCAAGCTTCCTTGGCAGTAAAACTTTCGATCCCAGCACATAAATCTCGGGAGATTACTTTTTATATCACCTGGCATTTCCCTAATCGATTTGCCTGGTCAAATGAAGTGGTTGGCAATTATTACACTTCTCAATACAAGGATGCCTGGGATGTATTGGATAAAACCGTAGATAAACTACCAGCCCTGGAAAACAAAACACTCGAATTTGTAACTGCATTTGTGGAAAGTGATCTTCCGACCGTGGTCAAAGAAGCTGCCCTGTTCAATCTAAGCACCCTTCGATCACAGACTGTATTTAGGATAAAAGACGGAACCATGATGGGATGGGAAGGCTGTATGGACAATTATGGCTCCTGCCAGGGATCTTGTACTCATGTATGGAATTATGAGCAAGCTACCGGATTTCTATTTGGTGATCTCGCACAAACGATGCGAAGGACTGAGTTTGGCCCGGCTACGGACCCAACAGGGTTTATGAGTTTCAGGGTAGGCTTGCCACTGGAGACCAAAGCACAATCCATCAAGGCAGCTGCTGCAGATGGACAGATGGGCACCATCATGCGCATGTATCGCGATTGGCAATTGTCGGGCAATCAAGATTTGTTAAAAGAACTTTATCCTTCGATCAAGCGTACGATGCAGTTTGCCTGGCTGCCTGGAGGATGGGATGGCAATAAAGATGGCGTCATGGAAGGGTGTCAGCACAATACCATGGATGTAGAATATTATGGGCCTAATCCACAGATGCAGATCTGGTACCTTGGTGCTTTGCGTGCTATGGAAGAGATGGCCAAAGCGATGAAGGAAAATGCTGTTGCTTCAGATTGTCATCGTTTGTATGAGCAGGGCAGAAAATTTACTGACGAAAAATTATTTAATGGAGAATACTATGAGCAGATTGTGCAAACAGCATTTAGTGAAGACCAGGTATTAAAAGCTACCGTGGCCAGTGGCAAGGTCTATACGAGTGATCCTCCATATCAATTGGGCAAAGGTTGCCTGGTAGATCAGCTTATAGGTCAGTATATGGCACATGTGTATGGATTAGGTTACCTGGTTGATCGTGATCATGTCCAAACTGCGCTGCAAAGTATCATGAAGTACAATCTCCGCTCCTCTATGCTCGATCATTTTAATAATATGCGGTCCTATGCACTGGGAGATGAAGCGGCCTTACTCATGGCCAGTTATCCAAGGGGAGGAAGACCCAAAATACCTTTCCCCTATTTTTCAGAAGTCATGACCGGCTTTGAATATACAGCCGCCATCGGGATGTTGTATGAAGGGCAGATAGATCAGGGACTCACTTGTATCAGCAACATCAGGGACCGCTATGACGGCCTCAAAAGAAGCCCATTTGACGAAGCGGAGTGTGGACACCATTATGCGCGCGCGATGACCAGTTGGGGAGCTACACTTGCGCTGACCGGATTTCATTATTCTGCCATTGCAAAATCCATGGAGTTCAAAGCGCAGGAGGGCCAATTTTTCTGGTCCAATGGATACGCCTACGGTCAGGTGAAGATGAAAAAATCTGGTTCCGGCTGGGTAGCAGAGCTAAAGGTTTTGAAGGGAGATTTACAGCTGGAATCATTTAGATTGGATCAGGCAGTCAAATTATTTCCAGCTGGCAAAGAGATCAAAGAACATCAGTCTTTGACCATTGAGATTTGAAGATAGCACTATTAATAATGATCAAACACAGGTTAATACACTGAAACCACCCCTGAGGGTAGGATGATTGACGAATCCTATTTTTAAACTTGCAGGAACAAATAATAAGTTACATTATGAAAAAATTCCTGTTTATTTTATCGATCGCTTTCGCTCTGTCTGTAGTCGTGACTTCTTGTTCCAAAAAAGATCCATGTGAAGACATTATTTGTCAAAACGGCGGCACTTGTGAAAACGGAGATTGTAAATGCCCCGTGGGATATGAAGGTAATTTATGCCAGACAGAGTCGTTGCCTAAAGCAGTGAATGTCACTGCTATCAAAATACTCAAAATACCTGCTACTCAAAAGGACGGCAAACCCTGGGATTCCGATGGCACACAACCAGATATATATCCTTCTCTATTTACGCTAAAAGCTGATAATTCTACCGATGTAAGACTATGGTCCAGCCAGTTGACTAAGATTAATGCAGATGTGTCCAAACAACACGATTTTAATATTATTCTTCCAGCGCTCAGCCTCACCGATATGAACCAGACTTATGGCATGTTTTTACACGATTCAGATGATGGCAATGTCTATACCAGTATGGGTGGGATCGCATTTGTATTGAAAAATTTTGTTCAGGGCCGACCATCCACGATTAAATTGGATTGTTCTACTTGCACCATAGCTTTTGAGTTGACGGTCAATTATGAGTTTTGAAAGTCTTTTCAAGAATTAAATTGATTTATTGGTTCAAAGGGTACAAAAAAACCTCGGTGTGATCTATTTTGTAACCGATTGCCGAATGATGGTTTTTAATTTTTCCGGAGCGGTGCGCCGCATATCATTGAGATAGATCTCCCGGTGCTTTCCCTTTAATTTATACCCTTGCGATGCAATATACTCATGAAGTTTTATGATCGTCGGTGGCTCCTGATTATATGGACCGATATAAAGAACCTGTGCACATAACCCTTCTTGCATAGATGCTAATCTGAGGGATGGAAGTACGGGAAAGTTTTTCTTTTTGGCAACTGCGAGCCTGGCTTCCTCCACCAATGAAGGAGTGATAAAGTCTGGTTGCAGGATCATGATCGTCCATTTCCAGGCAGCTTTATTAGCCATCGAAAAATCGTTCATATCATCTGTCCACCAAAGACCCTCCAGGGGCATCACACCATAATCGATTTGTTGGGCTCCTTTTTTGATCATAAACTTTAAAGTATAAGACATACTGTACAGGGCTTCTATCGCCTCCTGAAAAGATTTTGCCGAATTGGGATCTCCCTGGCCATCGACCATTAGATATTGAAGTTTAGGGACAGTGATTAAAGCAGGCGTGTTGGAGGCCTTATAAAGCTGGAGATGTTCTTTTTTTAAATCAATTTTTTTCATCGGGCATTTCAATTTAGATTCTAAAGTGGCATTTTCAAGGATTCAAGTTATTGAACCTTGTCATTTACCTGGATGACCTGCATCAGTTTTGGAAAGTCAATTTGCCTAATGGCCAAAAATTATTTTTTATTCAGATTTGAAAGCGTATACACATCTTCGGGATGCACCGAGCCATCTCCCAGGGGTCCAATGTTAAGCAATAAGTTATAGTGCTTTTCATAAGATTCATTCAGAAGTGCGCGGACTTCCAGCACCTTTAGATGATGGCCATCCAATCCTTTATTATAGCCCCAATTTTCTCCTTGTATGTTTTTTACATGTTTTTGCATGGTATTGCATACTTCTTTTAGTTTGTCCTGATTTAATACATACACTTGTTGCGCCAGGGGATTGTCTACTGAGACTCTCGTATTGCCACCTCTTTCGGGGGCCATAAAATCTTCTTCCCCATTAGCTCCTTGCTTGAAAGATATGAGTGCATGTGGGGATAATTGGCGGATGAGTTTGTAGGTATCCTCTATGGGGAATAGTTCTGGTCGATTGTATACTCCTTTGATGGGATCAAACCAAATGCCCGCTATAGTTGGATATTGGGTCAATAATTCTCTGAGTTGAGCATGTACATAAGTAATATAATGACGAAAGTCTTCCCGTTTCTCATACTGGTATTCCGGTTGCTTTTCCAGGTAAAAAGGGCGGGAAAATCCATTTAGCTCTGCAGCATAGAAATAGGGATGGTGCCAATCGGCCGCATAAGAATAATATAAAAACAGGCCGAGACCGGCTTTTTCACATGCTATGGCCAACTCTCCGATCAGGTCACGTTTTGCAGGTGAATTGACACTATTATAATCAGTTTCTTTAGTGTCAAACAAACAAAATCCTTCGTGGTGCTTGCTGGTGATCGTTATGTATTTCATGCCTGCTCTCCTGGCCAGGGCAACTATACGTTTGGCATTGAATCCTTGAGCTGTGAAGGCATCTTTAAGTTGGGCATATTCATGTACCGGTATAGTATCTCTAAACTGTACCCATTCTCCTTTACCTAATTGACTGTACAGGCCATAATGAATAAACAAACCAAAGTGGGCATCTTCAAACCATTGTTTATTTGCGGCTCTTGGGTCAATCTGGTATAATGACTTGTAGTTAGATAGATATCTGGGGACCTGGGCTATAGATGAGGTCGATCTGAGCAAAACCAGTATTATTAAAATGGTCCCTAACTGTAATCTCATCTTCTTTTTACATGACAAGTTAAAAGAATTTAATCGACCGATCAGTATAAACAAGGGTATGGTATGTAAAATAACTCAAGCCTTACATGGGTATGCAGCTTACCAAATGAATCATACAATTCTCTAACCATGTGAGATCAGGATTGGGGTTTATTTATTTTCTCTTCTATCCCCCTATCGTAATCATACTCCTATTATGAATCTCCTCTGCATGCACTTCTTTCACATCTCCTTCAAACTGGCCACCTAAAGCTTTGGCTTTAGCCTTGATATTTTGATGGATGAGTGGCACTATATCTTCGCCCTTTCTCAAGGCAGTCAACAGGTCAGTCTCCCCTTTGGAGAATAAACAATTTTTAATCTTACCATCCGCCGTAAGCCGTATCCGGTTACATCCTTCACAGAAGGGTGCACTCATAGTACTGATCACCGCGAAGGTCCCTTGGTGGCCGACAGCCCTAAATTTTTTGTCAGTATCATGGAAACCATTGTGCAAAGCTTCTATATCATACCGTGTGTGGATGGTTTCGAGTATTTCAGCGAGGGTCACTACTTTATTGCTGGTCCAGCGATTGCCTTCGAAGGGCATAAACTCTATAAATCGGATATGAATCGGATGGTCTTTGGTCCAGGCTACGAATTCGAGCAGCTCTGCATCGTTGAGGCCTTTCATCACGACGACATTGATCTTGACATGAAAGCCACGGTCTATCAGGAGGTTGATATTGTCTATAGTGCGTTGGAATTGATCGCGGCGGGTCATGAAAATAAACCGATCCTTGTCCAACGTGTCCAGGCTGACATTGAGCGAAGTGAGGTCAGCTTTGGTAAATACATCGATAAAGTCATGAACCCGGGTCGCATTGGTAGTCAAAGTGAGTTTGACCGGTAGTTTGGAGAGTCGCAGGATGATGTCAGCGGCGTCCTTGCGTACCAAGGGCTCTCCTCCGGTAAGGCGGATTTTATTCACCCCAAGATCGACAAAGGTCTTTGCCAAAGATGCTATCTCCTCGGCCTGCATAAGTCGGGAGGCTGGTGTAAAATCATAATCTTCCTCCGGCATACAATAAAAACAACGGAGATTGCAATTATCTGTCAGGGATATACGCAGGTACGTGTGTGTGCGGCCGTGTGTGTCCTGGATCATTTATGTAGAAGAGCTTGCTTTGAAGAAGGCATAATTTAGATTCCAAAAATAAGGGAATTGTAGCGGATTGACATCAGGTCTTATTATACGATATACATTATTCAGCTAAAGGACTTGGAAACACTTAAATACAGCTATTTAACATGGTGGTATAGTTTTTTTTAGGATATTGGATGTATTTGAACAACAAGAGGGTAATTTTAGAAGATTTCCTCATGAACTTTACGAACTTTACATCAAACCTGAAAGCAAAGTTATGCAAAGAAGAAAATTTCTCCAATCTACTACAAGTGCCTTTCTACTGTTGGCCAGTGGCGAAGTCGTCAAAGCGGAAGGGTCCTGGCTTACCAATCTAAGTGCAAAAAAACTGAAGTTGCGATTTGCTGTTGCTTCAGATGGACACTACGGTCAGCCTGGTACGGACTATGAAAATTATTTTAAAGCTGTCGTCGATCATATCAATGCCCAGCATGCTTCCAATCCATTCGCTTTTTGTATGATCAATGGAGATATCATACACGATGATAAAGCTCACTGCCCTGCCGCCAAAGCTGCGCTGGATCAGCTACAGGTAAAATATTATGTGAGTCAAGGCAACCATGATAAACTAACTGCCGACGAATGGATGCAAACCTGGAAGATGCCCATCAACTTGCACTTCAGTATTAAGAAAAACAGTTTTGTCATCGCCTCTACTTCTAACGAAACCGGCACTTATCTCTGTCCCGATCTTGGGTGGATGAGTACCACGCTCGAAAAACTTAAGCGGCAGAAAAATGTATTTGTTTTCATTCATATCAATCCTGTCAAGCTGACCACCAATGCAGTAGACTGCCCTGAACTGTTGCAGTTACTGACCAAATACAAAAATGTTAGAGCAGTGTTTAACGGTCACGATCATGACGAAGAGAAAATCAAAGTCAAAGAAAATGTTCCATTTGTGTTTGATGCCCATTTTGGTGGCAGTTGGGGCACAGACTACCGTGGCTACCGTATCGTAGAACTTTACAGTGATAATTCGGTGGCTACCTGGGTGATGAATCCTGAAAACAGGATTAATGAAGCTATGTTATGATCTCTAACCTGCTGAATAGATTATACTTTTTAACTTTATATCGATATTTGACTAGAAATTCTATTAGCTTATATGAAAAAAATTGCTTGGTCTTTTTATATTCTTATTTTTGGTTGCGTACAACTTTTCTCCCAAGCTTCGCTTGAAAAGCAGATCCAAACTCAAATGATTCTGGCCGAGGATGGTTCTGTCATCGAACTCCAGTCAGGACTCATACATCTGACCAAAAGCTTGTCGATGGAAGGCAAAAAGAATATCACTATAAAAGGAATGGGGATAGATAAAACCATTCTCTCATTTAAAAACCAGTCAGAAGGCGCTGAAGGGATCAAGATCACCAATTGTGAGCATATCACCCTGGAAGATATGACTGTGCAGGATTCTAATGGTGACCTCATCAAAACCATGCATGTCAATGGCATCACGATGAGGCGTGTCAAAGCTGAATGGACCGGCAAGCCCTCTAAGAATAATGGCAGCTATGCGCTCTATCCGGTATTGTGTGATAATGTACTGATCGACAGTTGCATCGCTATTGGGGCATCTGACGCAGGTATCTATGTTGGACAATCGAAAAATATCGTCGTCAAAAATTGTACAGCTTATCACAATGTAGCAGGGATAGAGATTGAAAATTCGCTATACGCTGAAGTACATCATAATACTGCAACGAATAATACTGGTGGTATTCTGATTTTTGATTTACCTGACCTGGTGCAAAAAAAAGGCGGTTACGTACGCGTGTATGACAATCTGGTAAAAGAAAATAATTTAAAAAACTTTGCGCCTAAAGGAAACATTGTAGGCAAAGTACCCAAAGGCACTGGGGTCCTGGTGCTGGCTACCAATCATGTCGAAATTTTGTCTAACCAAATTCTAAATAATAAAACCTCCGGGGTAGGCATCATTAGTTATTTTATGACAGAGAATAAAATTAAGGACAAAGACTATTATCCTTATCCCTCAGGTATCTATATTCATGACAATAATTTTGAGCGAAAACATCGCCGCGTTCCTTTTGCTGGAAGGTTTGCCAAAATATACTGGTTTAAGCTAAAGTTTGGCAGGGATGTTCCACACATTGTATATGATGGTATCGTCGACAAAGAATCCCTCGACGCTGACGGAAATGTGAAACCGGAAAATAGAATCTGCATACGTAACAATACAAATCAAAGTGTAGGGAATATGGATGCTGAACACGGATTTAAAAATGTATCCCGGGATGCTAAGCCCTTTGATTGTGCTTTGAACATGATTTATATGCGTTAGTCCGCGATGTCTATGAAGAGCAAAAAGTACTTGTTTCTAATTATTTTATCGACCCTGGTTTTGCTTTCTTCCACTAAGAAGGAACTACCTGAGTTGAGGATCCCTTCCTACAAAATTAAATTATCTGACTATGGTTTTTTTGAAGGGAAATTAAGTGAACAAATACCTTCCTCCGGAGTAGTGCCCTATGCACTCAATGCGCCACTGTTTTCTGACTATGCATATAAATTGAGATTTGTTTCCTTTCCTGAGGCGGCGGCGGTTATTTTTAATCCTGACTCTGTCTTTCAGTTTCCGATTGGCACAGCGCTTATCAAAACATTTTTTTATTATCAGGATGAACGGAATGTAAAGAAGGGGCGGCGCTTAGTGGAGACCAGGGTGTTGCTGCACGAAGAGAAAGGCTGGGTGGCTTTGCCTTATGTCTGGGATGACCTGCAGACGGAAGCCTATCTGGAAGTGGCAGGCGCCACTACCCAGGTGACCTGGAGGGATCATCATGGTGATAAACAAACCTCAGACTATCTGGTGCCCAATATGAATCAATGCAAAGCATGTCACGAACGTAATGGAGTAATGACACCTATAGGCCCTTCTGCAAGACAACTTAATGGAGATTTTGTCTATCAGGATAAGCCAGAAAATCAATTGCAAAGATGGAGTCAACTAAATAAATTAAAAGTGATGCCGGATGATCTGCAGACGCTACCCAAAATGGCAAATTATGAAGTCAGTACCAATGAGCTTGATGCGAGGGCCAGGGCTTACCTGGATGCCAACTGTGCCCATTGCCACAATATATCAGGACCAGCACAGTCTTCTGGGTTGTTCTTGGATTGGAACATCAAAGACAGCACGGCATATGGGTTTTACAAAACTCCTGTAGCTGCCGGTAGGGGCTCAGGCAATTTATCATATGATATAGTACCCGGAAAACCTAATGAAAGTATTTTGCTGTATAGAATGGAGTCTTTAGATCCTGGTGTCATGATGCCGGAATTGGGCAGACATAGGTCTCATGTGGAAGGGATTAAATTGATTAAGGATTGGATAAAAGCTATGCCGTAATTCCTCACAACTACGATTTTTCTAAAATATATTTTCCAGGCTCTTTCTCGAAACTCACTTTGCAGCCGTCGCAACAGAAATAAACTTTTTCCCCATGGTATTCAATCACATGTTTAGGATTGTTTTTATCTACAGGCACTCCGCAGACAGGATTGATATAGTATTGAGCGAGTATTTTTTCTTTTTCCATGGCAGGTGATTGATTGGCCTGCCCGGATTTTAATTGGATGATTTGGGCAAGGATACTGATGGCTACTTCTTCCGGTTTTTTTGCATTGATATCGATGCCTGCCGGGCTATATACTTTGTCCAATTGATCTTGAGCGACACCGGAGTCCAAAAGATATTTCCATACCGCTTCTTTCTTTTTTCGGCTGGCGATGAATCCAATATATGGCGCATCCTGGGCGAGCGCAAGTTCCAGGGCTTGTTCATCAGATTCGCCTTGCGTAGCTACCAGGATGAAGGGTCGTGGATGGATGGGTATGCTACTAAAATCAAATTTACCAAATAGTGCATCTGCCTCATCAAAAAAACCGGTATCTGCGTCCTGGGCCATTGCTGATACGCGATAGCCTAAAGTTTTAGCCAACCTGGCTACTGATCGGGCGATCATGGTTTTGCCCATGACGATTAGATGGGGAGCGACCACTTGTGGTTCGATAAATACTTATACGGTGCCTTCGCTTTGACAGGTCATTTTATAAATTTTTATGTCAGATGTTGAATTAGATTCTTTTTGTCCTATGATCACCCGTCGCGCCAGGCCTGATTGGATGGCATCCACGGCTTCTTTGCAAACAATGGATTTGACACAACCACCCCCAATCCAACCTGTGAGCTTTCCGTATTGATCGACGATGGCTTTGTCGCCTACTTTGCCTGAAGAGGGTTCATGACGACTGATGACGGTGACAGTGGCAAAGTCTTCGTGATTTTTTTTGAATTGAAGGATGGTATTTAAAAATTCGTCAGACATGATGCAATAGATCCTCCAATTCTAATAAACTTTGAAGATTATGAGCAGATTTAAAATGATGGATGGAGGGTAGGGCGGCACGCATACCGGCCGCGATCGGTTCATATCCTTGCATGCCTTTCAAGGGATTGAGCCAGATCACTGATTTGCTTCTTCGCTTGATTTTTTCCATCTCTTTGCTCAAAAGTACGGGATTGCCGGTTTCCAAGCCGTCACTTAGTATGATCACGACAGGTGAGCCATGCAACATGTACCTGGCGAATCGTTGATTAAAGGCTTGTAAAGACCCTCCTATTCGAGTGCCACCAGACCAATGATCTGCCTGGGAGGTGATCTCCCGGAGCACTTCATCGATTTGCATCCATTTCATCGCTTTGGAGATGGATACAAGTTTGGTACTAAATACAAAAGCCTCTAAACTTCTGAAATATCGTTTTAATGCATAGATGAAACGGAGCAAATAAAAACTGTATTTGTCCATGGATCCACTGACATCCAATAATATGATGAGTCTACGTTTTTTATTTTTCCGCACAGATCGGTAGATGTTCATCGGATCTCCACCTGTCTCAATACTTTTGCGTATAGTTTTTGCCATATGTAGCTTTATACCCCGATCGCGACGCGCTTTTTGTTTTCGTCTCATGCGAATAGCAAATTCTTTAAAGAGGCGATCCGCTAGTTCATTCAACGGGGTTTCATCAATGGTCAATATTTTAGTGAAATCTGTTTTTTGCAATCTTTCTTGTGAATTGGATCCCGATATGGCCTTCGCATCTTCTTTTGGATCCTCATTGGATTTGCCCTGGCCGAGCATGACCAGGGAAGTATTTGTTTTTTTTTGCACCTGCCCCAATCGTGTAGTCTTATAGGTCATTTCACTAAGATCCAATGGATTGGTGTCCCAATAGTTTGTAAATAGTTGTAGGAAAATGCCTTGTTCTTCTTTGGAGGTGCAACACAAAGCAGTAAGAGCTATTTTGAACTGAACCTTATCCGCCAGCAGCGTTGTCTGGCCGATGAGCAATGCTTCATGGGTCTGATCCAAACCAACATTGAATCCATAGCCTCGAATAAACTGAAAGAAACCGAGGATGGAGTCTGTGATGGATTTAGCAGAATAAGCTTGAGGTATCATAATTCATTAAAAAAAACTGAAAATGCATTGGAAAGCTTATTGAAAATTTGAGGATGCATAATCCCTAAATTTTTGCAGATTTTTCTTGCCAAATTATTTTTTATTTCTTTATTCCTGGGAAGGCCTGAAGTTTTGTTATTTATAATATTCCGAATAATTGTGTGATTTCCACCTTCACGATAAGGAGCGCAATTTTTTCATTTTCATAAGAAAGCAATCTTTAAGTTGTCAAATTTACATGAAAACTTGTTTACTGGATAAAATGGTTTGAAAGGAGGATCAATATCTTTTTATTGTATTTTGAGCCAATGTTAAATTCGTTTATAGTAAGGATATTTTTCAGGGTAGCCTATTGGTATATCAATTCAGTGGATAAACTTGGGGAAGTTACTTTTTTAAATTATGGGTATTTTGATAAAGATCAGTATCTGGAACTCAAGGCCCAGGATGAGAAAAACAGGTATTCTATCCAATTATATCACTTGGTCGCCACTGCTGTTGATGTTCAAGGCAAGGACATCTTAGAGGTAGCTTGTGGTAGGGGAGGAGGCTTAAACTATATACTACATTATTTATATCCCAAGTCTGCCACAGGAGTCGATCTTAATGAAAAAGCAATCCTTTTTTGTAAAAATCAGTATCAGGACAAAAGAATCAGTTTTTTAAAATCAAATGCAGAGCATTTAAATTTAATGGATGAGTCCTTCGATGTGGTGATCAATATTGAATCCTGCCATGCATACCCTCATCTGAACAGATTTTTATCAGAAGTGCACAGGGTCCTTAGGCCGGGTGGATATTTATTGTTGGCTGATTTCAGGCCACGATCTGGACTTAAGGATTTACGAATTAAATTGGTGAATTCAGGTTTGAAAATAATCCGGGAGGAAATGATCACCAACCAAGTTTATCAAGCTTTGAAATTGATACATCCCCAAAGGTCTTTTTTGATCAAAAGATTGGTGCCTTGGATCTTTAGAGCGATGTCAAATCAATTTGCTGCTTTGGAAGGCACTTCGATATTCAAAAGATTTTCAAAACATAAAATGGAGTATGTACATTATGTTTTACAGAAAGCAGAAGGACTAAGCATCCAGTTATAAATTTATTGTACAAATGATTCCACTCCAGCTTCGCTAACTAATTTTATATCCTCTTTAGACTTTAGCAATACACCAAGGGTCTCTTCAAATGCCTTGGTATTGAGATTCCGATATCCGAGTGCCACTAAAGATTCTGCCCAGTCTAAAGTCTCAGAGATGCCGGGTTGTTTGGCCAATTGTTTAGTTCTCAAAATTTGGACACAATTGACCACTTGCTGCAAGAGTTCATTTTCGATGCCTGGCAATCTTTTTTCTATGATCTTCATTTCTTTTTCCTTGGAAGGGAAATCGATCCAATGATACAGACATCTACGTTTAAGCGCATCGCTGAGTTCGCGGGTGCGATTGGAAGTAAGGATGACAATGGGCTTGTGGGTGGCTTTGATGGTGCCTAGTTCTGGTATACTGATTTGATAAGCAGACAATAATTCAAGGAGATAGGCTTCGAATTCTTCATCGGCGCGATCTATCTCATCGATCAACAATACAGGAGCTTGTGTTGATTCGGTAATGGCTTGTAGCAAGGGTCTTTTGAGAATGTAATCATCAGAGAAAATGATGTTTTCTTTTTCTCTGAGACTTGATCCGGACTGCTCTAAAAGTTTAATGCTGAGTAATTGTTTTTGATAATTCCATTCATAGACGGCATTGTTGATATCAAGTCCTTCATAACATTGTAGGCGAATCAATGGTGCGTTTAACAATCGGGACAATGCTAGCCCTATTTCTGTTTTTCCTACTCCAGGGGGCCCTTCGACAAGTAATGGTTTGTTGAGTTTTAATACCAAATACAGGACTACCGCCAGATCGGGATCTGCTACATAGGAATCATTGAAGAGAGATTCGATGATGGATTCCGGTGAGTCTATGTTTGAATTATTCATAATCTAAGTTGGGTCAAAACTGTATCGGGGTGGAGGAGCAAAGAAAGTAATTTATTTCGAGAGTTCGCGCAAAGTCGCGAAGGCGCAAAAAAGTAATGGTTTCAAAGAGTTCGCGCAAAGTCGCGGAGGCGCAAAAGTTTAATTTACTTACGAAATCAGCGCTCCCGAGACTTCGGGAGTTGTAGCGGAACGAAGGTTCAAAGAAAATAATTTATTTAAACAATCCTTTGACTACACTTCCAATGATGGATCCGGTATGTACATCTTTATCCACCTCGCCACCAGCCAGCTGAGCTTCTAAGTTTTTACCAAACTGATCTAATAATTGATTGGAGACATCATTGATCAGTCTTGATCCAAACTGGGCCATCATACCAGATACATTAATGTCCATGGTTAGACTGATTTCAGTACCGGCATCTACTTCGTTAAGCGCTGCATCCATTTGCATTTCTGCATTGCCTTTACCTTTACTTTCAAGGCCTAGTCCTTTTAGCGAAAGCTTTTTAGTCTCAGCATCTCTGGTTAGAAAAGTGACGAGACCATCGTATTTTGCTTTTACAGGGCCCATTTTAAATTCTACCTGCCCCTTGTATTCTGTATCACTTTCTTTTGAAGTGAGCGAAGCTCCAGGCACACAACTGACGATTTTTTCCGGGTTGATGAGAAGTTCCCATACCGTATTTATCGGATGATTGACGATGATGGTTTTGTCGATTTTTGCATTCATAGTATTATTGTTTTTCTCGAAAACGAATTATTTTATAAAAATATCCGCAAACTATATGAAAATACTGAAATCAATTTTTGAGTCTTTTCACATAATTTGCGGATAAATAAGATTTAAATTACTCCTTTTTCTTTCAAGGCTTTCCAGACTTTAAAAGGCGTGATGGGTATGTCCAGATGTTTGATACCATAGGGCGATAAAGCATCCACGATGGCATTGGCTATGGCTGGAGGGGCACCCACAGTCGGAGATTCACCTACACCCTTAGCTCCAATGGGATGATGTGGTGAAGGGGTTACGGTATGGCCGGTCTCCCAACTTGGCGATTCTACCGCAGTAGGTACCAGGTAATCCATAAACGTACCGTTGAGCATATTGCCCTCTTCATCATAAATCAACTCTTCATACATCGCTGGTGCAATGCCTTGTGTTAGTCCACCATGAACCTGGCCTTGTACGATCATGGGATTGATGATATGACCACAGTCGTCAATGGCTACAAATCTACGCACCGTGATATGACCGGTCTCTTTGTCGATATCTACCACACAGATATATGCTCCTGATGGGAAGGTAAGGTTTGGTGGATCATAATAATGAGTTGCTTCAAATCCGGCTTCCAGTCCTTGTGGAAAATTGGTGTAGGCTGCAAATACTATCTCTTGAATCGATTTTGATTTTTCAGGAGCGCCTTTGACCCAAAATTTTCCTGGTTCCCATTCAAGATCGTCTTCACTGACTTCCAAAAGATGGGCGGCTATTTTCCTTGCTTTGTCGACTAATTTCTTAGCTGCTACCGCTGCTGCAGCACCGGCAGTCGGAGTGGATCTACTGGCATAGGTACCCAAGCCATAAGGAGCTGTATCCGTATCACCTTCTTCTACCTGGATATTTTCTGCAGGGATACCAAGTACTTCCGCGACTATCTGGGCATACGTAGTCTCGTGTCCCTGGCCTTGAGATTTGGTGCCGAATCGTGCGATAGCTTTGCCGGTAGGATGCACTCTGATCTCAGCACTGTCAAACATTTTGATGCCCAGGATATCAAAGTCTTTTGACGGACCAGCACCTACGATCTCAGTGAATGTGGAAATGCCTATGCCCATGAGTTTGCCTTCGGCTCTTTTTTGAATTTGTTCTTTGCGCAGACCTTCATAATCGATGGCTTCCATCGCTTTTTTCAAACCTGCATGGTAATCTCCACTGTCATAGGACCAACCCGTTGGTGATTTCCAGGGGAAGTCTTCTTTTTTGATAAAATTTTGAAACCTTAGATCGGCTGGGTCTCTACCAAGTTCTAAAGCAAACCGATCGGTGATCCGTTCGATAGCATGCACAGCCTCGGTCACCCTGAATGAACAACGATAGGCTACACCCCCGGGAGGTTTATTGGTATATACGGCATCCGCTTCCATAAAGGTAGTGTCGTAATCATAGGATCCTGTCCCAATGGAAAACATGCCTGTTGGAAACTTAGATGGGTTGGCTGCGGCATCTGTATATCCATGATCAGCCAATACTTTAAATCGGGTCGCTTGTATTTTGCCTGCTTTGGTGCCAGCCATTTCTACTTTGATATGATAGTCCCTGGCAAATGAATCCGCTTGAAGATTTTCACTGCGATCTTCTATCCACTTCACCGGCTTGCCTACTAAAAATGAGACTGCAATGGCAATCACATATCCTGGATATACGGGTACTTTACCCCCAAAGCCTCCGCCAATATCAGGTGATACTACTCTGATCTTTTCTTCTGTAAGGCCCACATGCCCTGCCACCAGGGCGATCACCGTGCGTATGGCATGGGGTGCCTGCGTAGTCATATACATGGTAAGGTGATTATTGATCTTGTCATAATCTGCGACACAACCGCAGGTCTCTATAGAAGCTACGTGGATGCGGGGGATATACATATCTTGCTCGACGACGACTTCTGCATTTTTAAAGACTTCTTCCGTTTTGTTTTTATCTCCTACTTCCCAATGCCAGATATGATTGTCTTTCTTATCTTTTTTATCAGTTCGTAAGACAGGTGACGAAGGATCCATGGCTTTGTAAGGATCCATCAAGGGCTTCATTGGTTCGTATTCTACTTTTACAGCTTCGCGGCCATCCCGGGCGGCATACCTGCTGGTAGCTATGACAGCGGCCACTTCCTGGGATTGATACATCACTGTGTCTGTAGGCAATACCATCTGGGTATCGGACATCAGTGTAGGCATCCAGTGGAGATTATATTTTTCGAGGTCTTTGCCAGTCACTACCGCAGCGACACCAGGCACTTTCATGGCTTCCGAGATATCGATATTCTTGATTTTTGCATAGGCATAGGGACTTCGTACAATATCCATATAGAGCATGCCCTCGAGTTTGATGTCATCGACATAATGGCCTTTGCCCTGGATGAACCGGGCATCTTCTTTTCGTTTCATGGAGTGACCCATTCCACCGATCGCTTTCGAAGTTTTACATTGAATCATGATGAATAAAATTTTATTAGTATGAAAGAATGGGTTGATTAGACAAATTGGGGTTCAGTGGATGCGGGTGTCTCGCCACGCATCTTGGCAGAAGCATATTGAATAGACTTCACGATATTATTGTATCCGGTACATCGGCATAGATTGCCTGAGATGCCCCAGCGGATCTCGTCTTCGGTGGGATTGGGATTATTGGCCAATAGTTCCGAAGCACGCATAATCATACCGGGAGTACAATATCCACAGTGTAGACCGTGATTTTCATGAAAGCCTTCCTGAAGCGGATGCAGGCCATTCGCTGCCATTCCTTCAATCGTCTGTATGGTCTTGTCATTGGCCTGGACAGCCAGAATAGTGCAGGATTTTACAGACTGACCATCCAATAATATAGTGCATGCACCACAGTGAGAAGTATCGCAACCTATATGGGTGCCTGTAAGATTGAGGTTTTCACGGATAAAATGCACTAATAATGTGCGAGGCTCTATATCGGCTTCATGTGCAGTGCCATTGACTGTTACATTTATTTTCATGTTGTTGATATTTTCTTTTGTTTAAAAAATGTTATTTCACTCTGGATAATGCTGAAGCAATCATCCTTCTGACCAGAACGGCGCCCATATCTCGTTTATAAGCTTCGCTTCCTCGCAGATCACTGGAAGGAGCACAATCTTCAGAAGCAAGTTTGCCAGCTTCTTTTACATTTTGATCGGTCAAAGGTTTGCCTTTGAGGAATTCTTCAGATCGAAGGGCACGCATGGGTACTGCATTGACATTGGTAAGCCCTATGCCAATGTTTTTGCAGATATCACCATCCATGGTCAATACCACCGCTACACCAGCTGTGGCATAATCTCCGACTTTGCGTTCGAGTTTATGATATGCACTTCCCGTATGATCAGGAGGGACTGGAATGTATATTTCAGTGAGAACCTCGTTTTGTTCCAGAGCGGTAGTATAAAACCCCTGAAAAAAATCATTGATGTCGATGCTTCGGCTGCCATCGGGGCCGGTGGCTATCACAGAAGCACCTAAGGCCAACATGACAGCGGGATGGTCATTGGCAGCATCACCATGAGCCAGGTTACCTCCCAGGGTACCCCTATTGCGTACCTGAGGATCGGCGATTTGTTTGGTGACATCTGCAAAGATTGGATAGTGCTCCTTGAGCAAATCTGAATGTTCAAGTTGAACCTCGCGGGTAAGCGCACCGATTTTAATGGTATCGCCATCTATTATAATATCCGATAGCCCCGGTATATTATTGATGTCGATGAGTACTGCAGGACTGGCAAATCTGAGCTTCATCATGGGGATGAGGCTATGACCACCAGACAAGATTTTGGCATCGTCGCCATAGTGCTGAAGCAGATGGATCGCCTCCGTCAGCGTATGAGGGGCTTCGTAATTAAAAGATTGTGCAATCATGATGTAAAGATTTTATTTTAAGGATTTTTTATTAGCTAAAATGAAATTTGTGTCCAAAGCAAGATTAAACTTCTGAAAAATGAATTTTATGAATGAAAACATACTCCCATTGAACCAAGTACCTAAGGTGATCAGGATGACTCCTGTATAGTATTGAATGAATGCTGCACGATTCAGGATAGACATCATAGTCACCAGTAATCCTATCCCGACGACCAGCATAGCGATTAATGTCTTAGATCCCTTGTATTTCATGATCAGGGAGATGGCGATCGCGACCCCACTGATACCAACCAACCAGATAGCATAATGAAAGTCATCATTCATGGACAAATCCGGCGAGGCGGAGCATAATGCGATAGTACTGCTGTAGGCTAAAACACAAAAAGGACATTTGGGTAATAAAATCAAAAGCAAAGTGCCCCATAACCCAGAGGATTTAGTATCAATCAGATGTGATTTTTTACAAGAGTTGCACTGCATGAAATGGCTTTTTATTTAGTGGTATTTTGGGGTTTTCAGCAGCTTTTGCTCTAAGTTATACTTTATTGATCAAAGGTTTGTTTTTTTTTTGAGAAATTAATGAAAGGAGGTCATAATTATTTGAATTCAGGTTTCTGCATTGATCTCCGGGATTATAGCCCATTCTTGGGCAATTTTATTTTCTACTTTTGCAATAATTAATGTTTGACCATACTCTAAATTAATAGAATGAAATACCATTGGTTTGAAGTCATCTATATAGTTTTAGTGACCAGTGCCGCTCCTGCTCAGTCTAAGGATGTGCCAACTAAGATTGAGACAGGAAATTTTAACCCTGCTACCCTCAGCTGGTATCAATCTCCAGCCTCCAAATGGGAGGAAGCACTTCCAGTCGGTAATGGTAGATTGGGGGCTATGGTGTTTGGTAAAAATCAGGAAGAAAGGATTCAACTAAACGAAGAGACTTATTGGTCAGGAGGGCCTTATTCCACTGTTGTCAAAGGCGGCTACAAAGTATTGCCGGAGATTCAAAGCCTGGTTTTTAAGGAGAAATACCTTGCAGCTCACAACCTTTTTGGCCGTCACCTCATGGGTTATCCAGTGGAGCAACAGAAATATCAAAGCCTGGCCAACTTGCATTTATTTTTCGAAAACCAGGACACAATAACTCAATATAAGCGTTGGCTCGATCTTGAAACCGGGATTGCAGGAGTGTCATATCGATCCCAGGGAGTAACCTACCATCGGGAAGTATTTGCTTCTGCCCCGGACCAGGTCATTGTAATAAGACTCACCGCAGATAGGCCCAATAGTATTTCTTTTGCAGCCAATCTCAGAGGTGTTAGAAATCAGGCACACTCTAATTATGCTACGGATTATTTTAGAATGGATGGCTTCGATCGGGATGGTTTGATCTTGACAGGCAAATCGGCTGATTATATGGGCATAGAAGGAAAGCTGCGGTATGAAGCTCGTATCAAAGCAGTCCCTGAAGGCGGCTCCATGAAAACCGATGGCGTCGATCTGATCATCGATCATGCCAATGCGGTCACCTTGTATTTTTCAGCGGCTACCAATTTTGTGAATTATAAAAATGTCAACGCTGATCCACATCAAAGGATGGAAGCTTGTTTTAAGAGCATTCAAAGAAAATCTTATCTGGAGATTTTTAAAGCTGCTTTGAAAGATTATCAAAATTATTTTAATAGAGTCTCGCTGACCTTACCTGTCACTGAAAATTCGTTTCTTCCTACACCGGATCGAATAAGGAAGATTCAAACAGCCCCTGATCCTGCACTCTCGGCTTTAAGTTATCAATTCGGAAGATACCTGATGATCGCCTCCTCGCGCGCGGGCACGCAACCCGCCAATCTGCAAGGCATCTGGAATGACGATATGAATCCAGCCTGGGATTCAAAATATACGACCAATATCAATACTGAAATGAATTATTGGCCTGTAGAAAGCAGTAACTTATCTGAATGTGCTGAGCCATTAATCACCATGATCAAAGAACTCTCGGATCAGGGCAGGCAGGTAGCACGCCAACATTATGGTGCTAAAGGTTGGGTCTTTCATCAGAACACGGACTTATGGCGGGTGGCTGCACCGATGGATGGACCTACCTGGGGCACATTTACTGTCGGTGGCGCCTGGCTATGCACCCATCTGTGGGAACACTACCAATACACGATGGATGTCAATTATTTGAATCAAATATATTCCACTTTGGAGGGATCCGTACAATTTTTTATGGATTTTTTGGTGCCGCATCCAAATGGCAAATGGCTAGTGACCAATCCCTCTACTTCGCCGGAAAATTTTCCAGATGGTGGAGGTAATAAACCTTATTTTGATGAAGTCACTGCAGGATTTAGAGAGGGCACTACCATCTGTGCAGGATCCTCTATCGATATGCAGATATTGTATGATTTGTTTGGATATTTTGTAGAAGCTTCTGCAGTACTGCAAAAGAAAAATTCCTTTATTCAAGAAGTGAAAGTAGCCAGAGAAAAACTGGTCCCTCCGCAAATCGGCAAGGATGGTTCATTGCAAGAATGGGCAGATGACTGGACTTCATTAGAAAAAAATCATCGGCACTTCTCTCATATGTACGGTTTATACCCTGGTAAAGTATTGTATGATAAGAAAAACCTGGCTTTGATCGGGGCTTATAAAAAGGTATTGGAAGAAAGAGGGGACGGATCTGCAGGTTGGTCAAGAGCTTGGAAAATGGCTTTGTGGGCAAGACTGGGCGATGGCAACAGGGCAAATAAAATCTACAAAGGATTATTAAAAGATCAAACCTGTACTTCTTTGTTTTCTATATGCAGCAGAGCCATGCAAGTAGATGGCAGCTTTGGCACTACCGCAGCTATCACCGAAATGTTGATCCAGTCACAAGATGGAAGTATACGATTGCTGCCCGCTTTACCTGATGAATGGAATGATGGGCAGTATAAAGGGGTCTGTGCACGAGGCGGATTTGAATTGGATTATGCCTGGAAGGATAGACAGATTACGCACCTGGTAATAAAATCCAAAGCTGGTGGATTATGTAGAATGGAAGACAAACCAAATTTAAAAATAAGTAGTGAGGGACATCGTATAGAATTCAATAGAACTACCGGCGGGAGTGTTGAATTCAATACAGATAAAGGTCATATTTATATTATTGAATAGCTTTTGATTTATTCATTCCGGATCTCAACATGACTACGGCAGTATACAATATCACCAATATCACTAACCACCTCAATGTATCCAAAGGCAATGATTTCACAATCAATGCAGCAATCAATACGGCTACTATAGAAGGAATAGCCATACCGATGGCTGCTTTTCTGTTATACGCTCCCTCTCGAATAAACCGTATCGATGCAGGTGGCATTAAAAATGCACATGAACCCATCATGATAGGAAAAGCTACCTGGGGCGATAATCCGAGTGCATACACCAAGGCCATACAAGGTGCATATAAGCCGATGCCCGCTGTCATCAAAGCACCTAAAATAAAATTTACAATTACTGCAATAATGAGTTTACTATAAGGAAGCCCAATCGCCGTGCCACCTCCTTTGATCCAATCCAGCTTTCCTGCAAGCATAAAGCCGGCGGTAATCAACAAAGCGATGCCCATGGTCAACCTTATCTTTCTTTCTGACATCTTAGCGACGATACCCGCCCCCAGGATTGCTCCGGCTGTCGCCGCAAGGAGCATAGAGATCAATGTTGTCGCATCCACTTTTATTACCGTTATAAATATTATAGCCTGAATCAGTACCGGTATCGTATTGGCCACATTCATCGTGCCTGGTATGAGCCGATCTTCCGTTTGGTTCGTGAATTTTAATAGTGCTGTCTGTGGTGCAAAGGCTCCGATACCAAGGACATCAAAAAAATTAACCACAAAACCAATGGCGCCAGTTTTTAACCAGCTGACAGGTTCGAGATAATTTTTGTGTTTAATATAATCTGTAACCAAGACTATAGTATAGCCTATAGTCAATAGTGCAAGTGAAATCCAGATAAAGATTATCATTTCCGATCAAATGTATAATTAATTTAAATTTAATTATTTTGGGGAATTATACATGAAGATATATTTTAAAATAAGCACGTTAATTTTTTTTTTGACTTATCATCTCACTTCTGCTCAGCAGATCAAGTCGCCCTTAGAAGCATCTTTTGATGATTATCAGCATTTTAAAGAGGATTCCCACTTTCATCTCGATTGGGTTTCACTTGGACCAATGCTCAATTCTGCACGGGCAGATGTCGTGCAGTTAGATGCCAGGCATCCCGGCACGATGTATGTAGGCTTTGGTTCAGGGGGGCTGTGGAAGACCATCGATCATGGTGTCACCTGGCACTGCGTATTCGAAAATCAGGCTTCAATGGGCATTGGAGATATGGAGCTTGCTCCTTCTGATCCTTCTATTATTTACGTAGGTACCGGAGAAAACTTGAAGAAACCAAGAAATTTTACCTTGCCTGGCACAGGGATGTATCGATCAGGTGATGCTGGTAAAACCTGGACGCATATTGGTCTTGAAGACTCCTGGTCGATCGGAGAAATAGCCATTGATCCAAAAAATCCCGATATCGTTATGGTAGCCGTGCTGGGGCATCTTTGGTCAAAAAATAAAAATAGAGGATTATATAAGACGATCAACGGTGGAAAGACCTGGCAACAAGTATTGTATAAAGATGAATCAACCGGAGCGAATGATATTGTCATCGCTCCTGCTAACCCTAAGATCATGTATGCCTCTATGTGGGAAGTTTATCCGGGAGTCAGTGGTAAAAACAGCGGAGTATATAGAAGCAAAAATGGAGGGAAAACGTGGACTCCCTGCGTTGATGGATTGCCATCAGGTGCCTTAGTGGGTCGCATTGGACTTACAGTCTCTCATACTAATCCATTAAAAGCTTATGCATTCGTGGATAATCTAAACAATCCCGAAGGGCAGACTGCGGAATTATATAAAACCATTGATGGAGGTGTTACGTGGAGTAAAACGAACACACAACCATTCTTTATTTTTTCTGTGATCGGCTGGTATTTTACAGATGTCTATGTTAACCCAAAAAATGATGAGGAGGTTTATTGCCTTGGAATAAGATTAGCCCACAGTATAGATGGAGGTAAGACTTTTTCATTTATTGGCGGCCAGGTCAATCGGGTGATGCCCAGTGCAGCAAAGGGATTCCATTTGGATCAATCCGAACTTTGGATTAATCCAGAAAATCCCAATCATATTGCAGCAGGAAATGATGGTGGCTTTTATGAAAGTTTTGACAAAGGCCTGTCCTGGATACATTACAACAATATTCCGGTAGGAGAATTTTATGATATTGAGATCGATCACAAGAATTATACCATCTATGGAGGTACTCAGGATGATGCCACTGTCTACGGGCCGGCCAAAGAACTAAATATTCATCACCCCGATCGATGGAAATATCTATGGATAGATCCCTGGGACGGAGGGGACGGTTGCGTATCTGCTATAGATCCGGATGATGACAATACAGTATATTACAGTGCACAGCATGGCGATGCCAGGCGGTATGATAAAAAAGCAGATACGGCCACAAATATCAAACCTGAGCTTCCAAAAGTGATCAAGGATACGCTTACCTTTAATTATATCACGCCTTACTTCGTTTCAAACTACGATAGTAAAACTTTATACCACGGAGGAAACTATATCTTTAAAAGCAATGACCGGGGGGATAGCTGGAAGGTCATCAGTCCCAATCTTGCCCGATCCTCTAACGCAGATAAGAAATCTTTTTCTATGGGTGCTCTGGCTGAGTCATTGATAGAAAAAGGATTATTGTATGCCGGCACAGATCATGGCGCACTTTGGGTCACTCACAATGAGGGTGAAAGCTGGACAGAAATAGATAATGGAATTGCTGATAATTACATCCGGAGCATCTGCCCTTCAAGATTCTCCAAGTCAAGAGTTTATTTGGCTATGACCGGCATTAATTACGATGACCTCCATAGCTATGTCTATGTATCTGAAGATTATGGGAATAACTGGATCAGTATAACCAGGGGCTTGCCGGACGAACCAGTGAATGTAATCTTAGAAGACCCTACCTATGAAAATATCCTATATGCGGGTAGTATACGTGGTGTATATATCTCGACCGATAGAGGTCGTACCTGGTCGTATCTTGGCAAGCATATGCCCGGCACAGCCATTGCTGATCTCGAAATTCATACCCCGACCAGAGAATTAATTGCCGCAACGCATGGACGAGGGATATACAAATTAAACCTTGAGCCTATCTACACCTTGTTGGCTAATAATCTGTCAATAAATCAGGATCATTTATTTGAGCTCAAACCAATCACCTTACCCTGGTTTCATTCCGTTTCAGGTGTTGCTGATTATCGTACCGTTGAAAAGACCAGTATTTCTTTTTGGATGCATGAGACAAAGCCCGTTAAGATTACCATTAAAGATAAAACGGGTAAAGAACTATGGAAGGTAGATATGACGGGTCAGCAAGGGTTTAATGAATACCGGTGGGATTTAATTACAAAGAGACAGGACAGCTTATTGCCTTATTTTACAGAATATGAGACCTATATTCGACCGGGGGATTATACTTTGGTGTGGTCCGATGGAAGATCAGAATTGAAGCGTGATATTAGAGTGCAAACCAGGGAAAGGCCACACAAGGAATAATACTGATTTAATTAATAGCCAAATACAGGATCGAACAGAAAAATCCAAACAAGAATATTTTTTCTTCAGTTGCTACAAAATACTTTGATGGTTTTAGTGGTGATTAGTTTTTAATAAGGCTAAACACATTTTTGCCCTGCATGACTAATTTTTTACTATTCAATACAATGCGTTGGACCTGGTGGCCATCCCATTTGGTTTTAAAGCTACTGTATTCCATCCCTTCGGTAGAAGGAAATTCTGTACTCACTGACCATAGGTTCGGATCATATTGAATCGAATACGATGCTTTTTTGGGTGTGGTTAATACGATTTTACCCGGTTTTGATAGATCTACCTGGCAGACAGTCATAAAAATTTGTTGCAACGAAGTTGGTTTTTGTGTCAGTACATAGTCGTCTGTGATCTCCAACTGGTTTTTGAAGCGATTGAGATTTACGGTACGATTCCAGGAGGTTATGCCAGCATCCTTATCATAGGCACCTGCAATATCCATATTCAGTGAAGCCTGACTTTCATTTATTTTGTTTTGCACATTTTTTGCTTCATAGTCCCGGCCGGCCCTTTGACCATATCCATTGACTATCGGAAGATTGTGATATTGTGCTTGAGTAAACCATAACTCATATCGTTGGGCTGAAAATGTACGAGCTGTATAGTTGCCTCTTCCTGCATCAATGATCACTGGTTCACCATCAGCATACAATAGAAAATCACCTACATCATTGTGATTATGACTTTCGGCATTGTGTCCGCCGTGGGTAGCTAAATAGAATCCATTGGAAGCACGAGCTGTGAGCACTTGAATATCACTGATCCAGGCATCAGGCAAAGGAGTATATACCGGAGTGTTTTGACCGAGCTGATGTATTGTAAGCAGGTTCTCCACTTTTCTTGGTCGCTGGAAACCGGAAAGTCCTATGGAAGCAGATGGGAAGGTATTGAACGCCCATTTACCCATACCGATCATGGTGTTGTCCCTGATAGCTTTGCCAAAACGATACAACATCAGACCATCCGGCATCAATTTTGGATCGGCATCAGCAAAATTGACAAAATAGTGGCCATCGATATGTGTCTTATAGATGTAGGAGGCCATTTTTTTGATGAGAGGATCATCGTAGATATTTATTTTGGCTTTTGTTGCTCCTTCAAGTAATTCAAGGCAATCGAAGGCACTTGCTCCAGCTGCAAACCAATAGCTGGGACCTTCATCGCAACCACCATCTTCACCCAAGCCATTGAAGTATAAGTCAAGGCCGTTCATGGATTTATAGGTCATCTCTGCTCTTCGGTCCTGATCAGGTTCGAGGAGCAAAGTGGCTGCTATCCAATTGGACATGATCCAGGGATTCCAATTATTGACGGTTCTGTTTTTACTCATCCAGCTATAACTATCGGATTTAGTGAGCAGCGGAATAAAAAATCGTTTATTGGTTTCGAGGTAAATGCGTTTGCGTATAAGAGGATTGATTTTGTCCAGTTTTTCACCTATAAAATAATCGGCCAAACTCAGGGTAGCGGCTGTTTCTGCAGTAAATAAATCAACAACCGGGTCATCGACATCCGGCAAGCCGGTAGGTCTAATATGAGCAGGCACTCCCCAATAACTTTCCTCACAAATGGACCAAATACCATTCAGGATAGCCTCAGTAAACCGGCCCTTATCTTCCATACTTTCCGCCAAACTCAGATTTATCAGTGCATTGCGTTTTTCAAAAGAAATAGTAGAATGCCTGATGCGGTCGCCGGACCGGACAAAATCCAATGCGATGGTAGCGGAGATCGGCTCAAATTTGTAATCCAGGAGCTCTTCTGCTGTTTTTATAATGGATGCTAAAACTGAATCAGGCACTGCTGAGGCCCAAGTTGCAGGTGTCTTTGGATAGGGTTCATATTCTGCCCGGGACAAAAGGGATTGTTGCACTTGCTGCAAAGTATATTTTTTGCTTAAAATATTGCGCTGGATGACCTGAGCCACAGAAAGTGTACTCGTAAAAAATAGAATTAAAAGGACATGATTTTTCATGGAATATATTTTTTTACTGGTGAATAATACGCTCCTGATTTGACAGGTCACTCGTTTTTACAGGATTAATTTATTGTAAGATTGAAGTTAATGCAATTGTCGAATAATTCTCCAACTTGGGGGTTTGCCAAATTGTACAAAAATTTTGCTATTTACCCCATCCCTTAAGGAAGAACAATTATTGTAGAATGCGATTTGTCATTCACATTCCAATCTGGAGGATATGCTGAGAACCAAAAAGATTCTATATTTTACAGAATAAATTTACTCTTATTCATTATGCGACTTAAATTTTCAATCAGTTTGTTTTTCGTCATCTCGGCTTTTTTAACTGCTTATACTCAGCAAAAAACTTTGACGCTGGAAGATATTTATACCCATAACCTTTATGCGGCCAGGGGAGTTGGCTCACTGCGCTGGATGAAAGACAACATGGGATATTCCACCCTTGAAAAAAATGAAACTGCTCATGGCAATGATCTCGTGCGGTATGATGTACTGAGTGGTAAAAGATCAATCCTGGTAAGCGCCAATCAATTAATTCCCGCTGGGAGCTCCCTTCCACTGACGATTGAAGACTATACCTGGTCGGAAGACAACAAGTCAGTCCTGATCTTTACCAATACCCGAAAAGTCTGGCGCCTAAACTCCAGGGGAGATTATTGGGTACTTCATCTCAATACCGGTAAGCTGAAAAAGTTAGGTAAAGGCTTAGAGGGAGCCACCTTGATGTTTGCTAAATTTTCCCCAAAAGCGGATAGGGTAGCTTATGTGAGTAAACTGAATATTTACGTGGAAAACTTACTGACGGGGGTTATCACTTCCTTGACTAGAGATGGGGGCAAAAATATCATCAATGGTACTTTCGATTGGGTATATGAAGAAGAATTAGATGATCGGGATGGATTTAGATGGAGCCCGGATGGGAAAAATATAGTCTATTGGCAGTCTGATACAAAAGGAGTAGGTACATTTTATCTGATAGACAATGTCGATTCGATATATTCAAGACCAATTCCTTTGCCTTATCCCAAAGTAGGTACGGATAATTCTGCTGTAAAGATCGGCGTAGTGGCTGCCGGCGGAGGTGCTACCAAATGGTTCAATATACCCGGTGATCCACGCAATCATTATTTGGCTCGCATGGATTTTATACCTGGTTCTGATGAAGTCATGATTCAACAATTAAATCGTCTGCAGAATACCAACAAGGTTTGGGTCGGAAATGTTAAGACCATGTCAGTTAAAAACATAATGACTGATCAGGACGAGGCCTTCCTGGATGTACACGACAATATAGCCTGGCTGGATCAAAATCAATCTTTTACCTGGACTAGTGAGCGGGATGGATGGTTGCATCTCTATAAAGTGTCCCGTGATGGTAAAAATATCGCTCTGATCACAAAGGGCGATTTTGATGTGGTGAACATTAATTGTATTGACCCGGTAGGAGGTTATGTATATTATATCGCTTCGCCGGAGAATTATACCCAGCGATATCTATATAGAAGCAAGCTGGATGGAAGTGGCGATGCCCAAAGGGTTTCTCCGTCGTCAATGGCTGGGCAACATAGTTATCAGATATCTGCGGATGCCAAATACGCCATTCATACTTTTGAAAATGCAGCCACTCCCCGTCGCATCTCCGTTATTGATCTGGCTGATCACCGTGAAATCAGGATTTTAGAAGACAATGCAATTTTAAAATCCAGAATAAATGAATTGGGACTAAGGTCCAAAGAGTTTTTTAAAGTCGATATCGGTGATGTAGTGCTCGATGCCTGGATGATAAAACCCAAAGATTTTGATCCATCGAAAAAATACCCGCTCATCATGTACGTGTATGGAGAACCGGCTGGATCAACGGTGCAGGATAATTGGGCGGGCGGAGACCTATGGCATCAGTATTTGGCCCAACAGGGATATGTGGTCATGAGTGTGGACAATCTGGGGACCCGGGTACCTCGTGGCAGGGAATTTAGAAAATCTATTTATCGCCAGATCGGATTATTAGCCTCTGATGATCAGGCCAAAGCTGTGAAGAAAATTACTGAAACCTATCCCTTCGTAGATGCCACCAGAATCGGAAGCTGGGGATGGAGCGGTGGTGGTCAAATGACTTTGATGGCGATGTTTCGGCATCCTGAAATATATAAAGCAGGTATAGCCGTTTCGTTTGTAGCGCTGCAAAATTTATATGACAATATTTACCAGGAACGGTATATGGGACTGCCTAAAGATAATGTTGATGGATATCGGGAAGGTTCACCCTTGAATCATGCCAAAAACCTGCGGGGAAATCTCCTGATCATGCATGGCACCGGCGACGACAATGTACATTACCAGAACTTCGAAATGCTGGTCAATGAATTGGTCAAACATAATAAGCTCTTTAGCATGATGTCCTACCCCATGAGAGATCATGGTATCTATCAGGGGGAGAATACTACCCTGCATCTGCGTAGAACGATGGAGCAGTATTGGAAAAAGAATTTGTAATAGTTGATGACCATCCAGACGATTTAATGACGAACTATACCCGAAAACAAGAGATCGTGCATGGCCTTACAGCCGGTCCGGGTATCTTATTTGGAGTGAGCGGCATACCCGTATTGATTGGATTGGCTATCGCTCATGACAATGTACCAGGCATTATTGGATCAGGTATCTATGGTTTTTGTTTTTTATTTCTATTCACCAGTTCGACGATTTATCATTTTGTGCAGGAGCCCGGGCTGAAAAAATTATTTAGAATCATCGATCATATCAGTATTTACTTTTTAATAGCGGGCACCTACACTCCTTTTTTATTGGTGTATATGTACAATGGTTTTGGCCTTACCCTCTTATCTATTCTATGGGTGATGACAGCCCTGGGTATTATTTTCAAAATTTATCTAACGGGCAAATATGAATTTGTGTCTACCCTCATGTATGTTTTGATGGGTTGGATTATGCTTGCGGGTGGGAGGAGATTTTTCCATGGGCTGCCTTTGCCTGTAATTGTATTGGTTGCTGGAGGAGGCTTTTTATACACGGCAGGGGTGATATTTTATACCAGGGACAGGCATACGTATTCTCATACGGTTTGGCATCTTTTTGTACTGGTAGCTGCTATATTTCATTTTGTGGCGGTGATGATGTCTATGTGAGGTTTTCGGGACGATGTGCCTATGTATTTAATTTTTCGTATTATTGATTGCCAAATAATTCAGTCTAATGTCTACCTATCCCAGCATATTTAATGATGTCATCGGCCCTGTGATGCGTGGCCCCTCCAGTTCACATTGTGCCGCGTCCCTGCGCATCGCTCGCATGTGTAGAGATCTGATGGATGATCAAATCAAAGATATTGTCATCGAATTTGATCCTCATGGTTCACTAGCTACCACGCACAAAAGCCAGGGTTCGGACATGGGGCTGTTCGGTGGATTCCTGGGGTGGGAGGCTTATGACGAACGATTGCCTGAATCTGAAAAATATCTATCAACAGCTGGTATCTCTGTCAGCATCAATATAGCTCCTTTAGATTTTGATCATCCTAATACCTATAAGATCCATCTAAGCAATGATCATGAGGCCAGGCACTTGATAGCGATCTCAACAGGTGGTGGTATGATCGAAGTGATCCAAATAGATGGCGCTGCTGTGTCTATGGCTGGAGATTATTTTGAAACATTGATTTATTGCAAAAACCCGGAGCACATCATTGCATTTATAGAAGCATCTATGGTCTACGATGACATTGTATTCCATCCGGGAGAAAAAAGTTTTATTGAAGTCAAATCGCAGGCTGCATTTAAGGATATCCTTCTTGACGAATTAAAGGCAATGGAGAGTGTCAATGCCATTAAAACATTAAAACCTGTATTGCCCATATTAGCGAGAAAAGATATGCAGGTACCTTTTATTACTTGCAACGAGATGTTGGATTACAACCGGAATAAAAATTTCTCTTTATGGGAATTGGCTATGGCTTATGAGTCGGCCAGAGGAAATGTCTCCGACCAGGAAGTTTTTGAAAAAATGCGGAGCATCATCCGGATCATGGGCAGCGCGATCGACACCGGGTTAAAGGGTACACAGTATCATGATCGCATCCTCGGCAGTCAGTCTCTGCAACTACAGGAAAAATTAGCTGGGCATCAATTGGTTGGAGGTGATGCCAATAATCGTGTCATCTTATATGTCTCCGCCATCATGGAGGTAAAAAGCTCGATGGGTGTGATCGTTGCAGCGCCGACTGCAGGGTCTTGTGGTGCCTTACCCGGCGCGATCTTTGGCATTGCCCATTCCCTCGGCCTCCATGAAGATGAAATCGTAAAAGCGATGTTGTCCGCCGGGCTGATAGGTGTATTTATCGCCGCACATGCCACCTTTGCAGCCGAGGTTGGCGGATGTATGGCCGAGACGGGATCCGGAGGTGGCATGGCAGCAGCTGCCATCGTAGGTATGAAAGGCGGTAGTTTGGCTCAATGTCTCACTGCCTCTTCCCTGGCTTTGCAAAACTCTTTAGGTATCATCTGCGATCCCATCGGTAACCGTGTGGAAGCACCCTGTCTGGGTAGAAATGTAATGGCCGCAACCAATGCCATCTCCTGCGCCAATATGGCACTATCCGATTATGTGCAGCTCATACCGTTAGATGAGGTGATCGAAACGATGAAACTCGTCGGAGATCAGATCCACCATACTCTGAGATGTACTAACCTGGGTGGTTTGTCGATTACCAAAGCGGCCAAGGAGATCGAGGCGATGTTGGAAGAAGAGCCGAGTCGGTTTTTTAAGAACTGTTAGGGTGGGTAAGTAATTGCTGATTAGGTTAGTAATCCCAATCCATTTCACTTCCGATTAACCTCAGTCATCAACCCCTCTCCACTTTTTCATCAACCTCTCCCATAAAAGGCTGCTCGTAATACCGCTTATTAGTGGCTTTGTACAAAGCATTTGCAACGGCTCCAAATATCGGAGGAAACAATGGTTCGCCTAAGCCGGTAGGGTCGATTTCGTTTTGTACAAAATGTACTTCAATCGATTTTGGTGACTCTATTTGGCGGATCATGCGATTTCTTTTAGCAGCAAATTGATAGAGTAAGCCTAACAATGTTTTATTAGCTGTACGGGCTTCTTCTATATCTGGGTAGGCTATTTCGAATATCCACTTCGGCAAACTTCGTTTGGTCATCAATTTTTCCTTCCAAGAATCCTTTTACAAGCGGACTAAAGGCCACCAGTCCAATCCCAAGTGCTTCTATTTCGGTTATGATCTCGTTTTCATGTTGCCTGGTCCAAAGCGAATATTCGCTCTGCAAAGCTGTGACCGGTTGTACCTCATAGGCCTTACGGATAGTATTTGTTCCAGAGAATTATTTTGTCAAAGAGGCAAATTGCACAAGGCTGTTTTAAATAAAAAGGCAGCTTTTTACTGCTGCCTTTATTGATTTTTTTATCGTAAATCTTACCTCTTACAAATAGGAGATATTCTTCACCTCATACAAGAATGCATTTTTGGCTTTGTCCACCACCCGCATCATCATATCCAGATCATCTGGACAATTGACCAGTGGAATTCGATTTCTTTGACGGCCATCCAGCGCTCTTTCATCACCAAAATAATTGAGACCTGTTTGAGTAAAACAATCGTCAAGAACCATATTTTTTGAATAGCTCAGATTGCCGGTCTGCATATTGATGACCTCCATGCGGCCGGTGATGTATGCTCTTTTAGTTTGGATGGTTTCGACTACTGTCGCTCTGACTTTCAATTTTCGATCCTTCCTGATATCATTTCCAAGTGAGTCTTTAGCTACATTGCCTTTGGCGTCCAATACATAATCCCAGCCATCTACGACTTCGCGATAGAAATTGTTTTCAATGTTTCTTATTTGTACAGGTTCTGCATAAAGGTCTTCTATACGGAAGACTACTTTGTAATCAGGCTTGAAACCTTCATCTATTGCAGTGTAAAATTGATTCCAGTTGTTTCTGGTATTGTTTACGGGTAGATAAAATAACTCGTCTTCAGATCTCCTTGGCAATCTGGCATAGGATCTGTCTTCTATCGTAACCCAGATTTTATTGATACCTACTTCAAGCATATCTTTTCTTAAGCTGGTGAGTTCATATTCAGAAGAAAGCGTATTGATGCGATCGATGATCTCTACAGCTTCCCGGGCAGCTGGTTTATAACCCAGGTCAGCTTCGCTGGTGAGAGCACTTAGTTTGGTGTAATATAAAGCAGCTGCATTTTTAGTGGCCTCCACCATGATAGGAGTGGTACTGATAAATTCGAAATGTGCCCTATGACCAGTCTCGGAAACAAGTGGTAATAAGGGAGAGATCATTTTTTGAATTTTGTCCATAGTAGCAGCTATTCGATTTATACTTTCCCAGGCACTCGCAGTATTTCTAATTTTTAATTTTTCTATTTCTGCCATTTTATCTTGAGAGAGTTTCTCAAAACCCAATTCAATCGCTGTGACATAAGTGTCTTTCTTTTTTTTGCCTGCGAGTTTTCGCGTAGCGAGCGCGACAAGACCTTCATAATCGCCGTTTTCCAGCATTTTTTCAGTAGAAGCGCAGGATGTAAGCAGCGCCATGGTCATGATGAGATGTATAAATTTTTTCATAGCTCTTGGGTTTAAAAGGTTACTATTATTGTTAAGACGGATGGAGATTGTGGGTAGAGGGTAAAGGGAATGTTAAAAAATGTCGGCCTATGGACAATTTATTTTAAATTTCGAAATCTTGATGTCCTCTGGGTATTGTTTAAACTCAATACACATTCTATAATCCAAAGAATGTCCACTACTGCCCGGTAAAACTTTCGATTATCAACCTAGCGATTCAGAATTAAGCGGAGTACAACTCGTAGTCTCTTTGAGTATCTATGTCAAATAGGCCATCCTCAAAATCAATCATGGCAACCCGGTCTGAATGATCATGGATTACTTTGCCCGCACCGCGATCACCTTCCAACAGTAACAGCACCGGAAAAAAGGATCGATCAAATAAGGCGGGAGTGCCTAAGATATTTTGATAATGGCTGGCCACGATAGGTTGTCCGGATTTGAAGTATTGATATATCACTTGATGAAGAATTTTCTCGTCCACAAAAGGTTGATCACATACTAAAAATAGTAAGGCCTCCAGGTCTGGAAATTGTGAATTCACAGTATGTACGGCCAATTTTATGGAAGAGGCTATGCCCTGACTCCAGAGGTCATTGATGACTATAGTAGCTTTGAGATCTTTGAGTTCCTGTGCGATAGCCGGGTGATTGGCTCCCAATATGCAGAGTACTTTTTTACAGGATAACGAAAGGGCAAGAGCAGTGATTCTTTTGATGAAAGATACACCATTTTTATCTTTAAGTAATTGTTTCGCCGTGCCTAACCGGGAGGAATTACCAGCTGCCAGCACGATAATACCTATTTTTTGAAGATCAGCATGGGATGTCATCCTTCAGAATTTAAGAATTTCCCGAAGGAATGATGATTAATTCTTCCCTTGAATGAATAAATTCACCGGCATCCCGCAAAGATTTGGCCGAGGCAGAGGTCAATCTCGATTGTATCTCAGCCAAAATAGAAAGGGCTATTTCTTCAGCCGTTTCAGCTCCGAGGTCTAATCCTGTAGGTCCAAAGATTTTATCCAATTTTTCTGGAGAGAGTAGGATGCCTTCCTCCTGTATTTCCTCTAACATGCGATCCAATTTTTTCTTTGGACCCAAGGAACCGATATAAGGAGTATCTACGCTAAGCAAAGCTTTAAGCATAGACAGGTCATAATTATAATTGTGCGTCATCAGTACAAAGACTGTGCGATGATCGATGTGGATCTGCTCCAGCACTTTTTCTGGCTTGGCTACTATAATGCTACAGGCTGCGGCAAATCGATCTTGCGTGGCATAATTGGCTCTGCCATCGATCACATGTGGTTCCCAACCTAGCGTATTGGCCATATCGACCAAAGGGTGCGCATCATTGCCGCCCCCTATGATCATCAATGCCACAGGCAACTCCACGTATTCGATAAAAGCAGTTATGGTCGAAGCTGCCAAATCATAGGCTTTAAAAGCTGATTTTTTCCTAGTCAGTGAATTTTTTATGTCCTCACCAATAGTTGGGGGTAAAATAGTTGAATTCCTTAATTGATCGTCCTCATCTCTATATATTATGCAGGTACCCGCCTGGTCGGATTTTCGATCCCGGAGGTTAAAGAATGTGACTAAAACTGATTCTTTGCGGAGTCGCGTAATCTCTTTTAGGAGTTCAATGGGATTGAGTGTATCCTGGTCGTCTATGGGCTCGATCAGCACCTGGATGATTCCATTACAACCAAGGCCAACTCCAAATTTGGCATCATCATCGTCCATGGTGTCATAAGTGACCAACATGGCCCTATTTTGAGTGATTACATGGAGAGCTTTGCGCAGGGCATCTCCTTCAAGGCAACCACCGCTGATGGCACCCGTAAGGTTGCCATCGTCTTCTATCAGCATTCGGGCACCGGGACGACGATACGAGGATCCTTCGAGGTGGACGACAGTGGCAAGGGCAGTTTTTTTGCCTTTTGCCGTTGCCTGGTCATATTGTTTTATGATGGATTTGATTTCTTTCACTACCAGGATATAAAAGTGAAAGTTAAGAAGAATACTTTTTACATAAATGAAATCATCTTTCCATCAGTACGTAGAATTTGTATTTTAGAGTCTTTCTTTAAGTGTCAAACTCTCTAATTATGAAAGCCAGATTCCCTGTTTTATTGCTTCTATTTTCTATATCGGTATGCTTGGTTTCAGCGCAAAAAACCAAACCTTCCAAGCCACTAACGACTGCAGCTGTAACAATTGAAAAAACAGTATCCTATGACCCAATGCTTCTTAATGGCATCACCTGGCGGGAGGTGGGTCCATTCAGAGGCGGTCGCTCCTGTACGGTGACCGGGATCAAAGGCAACCGCGACCTATATTATTTTGGAAGTGTCGGCGGTGGCGTGTGGCGTACCCAGGATGGAGGGGCTAATTATGAAAATATCACTGACAAATATTTTGGAGGAACGATTGGAGCAGTGGCAGTAGCCCCTTCAGATCCCAATGTCATCTATGTAGGTGAAGGAGAGCAAACCCTTCGGGGCAATGTATCCTCCGGATGGGGTGTTTGGCGAAGCACCGATGCCGGTAAGTCCTGGGCACATATAGGTCTAAAAGATTCAAGGCATATCTCCAGGATCAGGATACATCCTACCAATCCTGATATCGTCTATGTCGCTGCTCTGGGCAATCTATGGCAACCCAATGAAATGCGAGGGGTGTACAAAACTACAGATGGGGGCAAAACCTGGAATCGGGTATTATATGTAAATGACAAAGCAGGAGCTGCCGACCTGGTGATGGATCCGAATAACCCACGAATCTTATATGCAAGTACCTGGAACATGACTCGCAATGGCTGGAGAATGGATAGCGGAGGCCCTGATTGCCATATCTGGAAAAGTACTGATAGCGGAGACCATTGGGAAAAATTGACGAATAAACCGGGGCTGCCGAATGGTACCCTGGGGATCATAGGGCTTGCAGTATCCCCGGTCAATTCTGAGCGGATATTTGCTCAAATTGAAGCTGATAACGGTGGATTATTCAGATCAGATGACGCCGGCGAAACCTGGACAAAAATGAATGATGATCGGGGTATGCGCCAAAGGGCCTGGTACTATACCCGCATCTATGCTGATACAAAAAATGAAGACATCGTCTATATCTGTAATGTAGCCTTTTTCAGAAGCAAAGACGGGGGCAAGACATTCAGCACATTGCGCACACCCCACGGGGATCATCACGATCTTTGGATCGATCCGGAGGATAATCAACGGATGATCCTGGCAGATGATGGTGGCGCTCAGATCAGTACCGATGGAGGTAATAACTGGACGACTTACTACAATCAACCGACCGCTCAATTTTACAGGGTGATTACTGACGATCATTTCCCTTATAGAATCTACGGTGCTCAGCAGGACAACAGCAGTATCCGTATCAGTCACCGTACCACTGGCAATTCAATCACAGAACGAGATTGGGAGCCTTCTGCAGGTGGAGAAAGTTCTTACCTGGCCATAGACCCTGCCAATGACAATGTAGTCTATGGTGGTGAATACAAAGGATATATGGATAGGTATGATCATGAGACCGGTCAACACAGATCGGTCAATATATGGCCTGATAATCCGGTGGGCCGCGGAGCAGAAGTGATGAAATATCGATTTAACTGGAACTATCCGGTCATGTTTTCGCCCCATGATCCTACCAAATTATATGCAGGCTCGCATTATTTGCACGTATCGTACGACGCGGGCACGCATTGGGAAGTAATCAGTCCTGACCTTACTCGTGGAGAACCAGAGACCATCAGATCAAGCGGTGGGCCGATCACCCAGGACAATACCGGAGCGGAGTTTTATGCCAATATCTTATGTATGCAGGAATCTGTTTTAGAAAAAGATGTGATCTATACAGGATCTGACGATGGATTGTTATATGTGACGCGGGATGGTGGAAAAAATTGGAAAAACATCACTCCCCCGACTTCGCCGAAATACAATATGATGAACAGTATCGAGCCCAGCACCTTGGAAAAAGGTAAGGTTTATGTGGTGGCTACTTCGTATAAATTTGGTGACTATACCCCCTATATCTATAAGTCTTCGGATTATGGAGCTAGCTGGACGACGATTACCTCCGGCATCCCCAAAGAAGAATTTGCTCGTGTAGTCAGAGCAGATCATACACGCAAAGGATTATTGTATGCAGGTACCGAAAAAGGCATGTGGATTTCCTTTGATGATGGGACCTTGTGGTCGCGCTTCCAATTGAATTTGCCTCCGGTGCCGATCCATGACCTGGCCATTAAAAACGACAACCTCATCGCCGCAACCCATGGCCGTAGCTTCTGGATGATAGATGATATCACCCCACTCCAGCAAATCAATGATCAGGTAGCAGGCAAATCCTCCTACCTATATCAGCCTATGCCTTCATATAGAATGGCCGGTGGTGAAGGTCGCTTTAATCCCGATCGTCAATTGGAGGGGCAAAATCACCCAGGAGGAGTCCTGATTCATTATTTCGCCAAAAATGTTTCCGAAAGGACAGATGCCAAACTTGAAATCTTGGAATTGGACGGTGATCTCATCAGGGCCTATTCCAATAAATCAAAAGAACGGGCTGACCAGTTTGACCTGAAGTCCGGCGGTGGTAGATTTGTCTGGGATATGCGGTATGCCGGCTACAAGACTTTTCCGGGTATGGTATTTTATTCTTCTCCCAATCTTGGCCCCAAAGCAGTGCCGGGAAAATACAAAGCCAGGCTTACAGTAGATGGGCAGGTGTCCGAGCAGGAGTTTGAGATCATCGGTGACCCTAGAATAAAAACCACTCCCGCCGAATATCAGGAGCAATTTGATTTCCTGATTAGTGTACGCGATAAAGTGAGCGAAGCACACCAGGCTATCCTGGACATTAGAAAGACCAAAGAAGATCTCGCCTACCTGCGTAAAAAATTTGGTGATGATAAAATGATGCTAGATAGAATAAAAAAATTTGACGACGAACTGACTGTCATTGAAAACAATATCCATGAAACCAGAAATAAAAGTAGCCAGGACCCTATCAACTATGGTATCAAGCTCAACAATCGATTGGCATTTTTATTGGGCGAGCAGGGCCAAGGTGATTTTCCACCTACCGAACAAGCACGACAGGTGAAAGCGTTGGTGACCAAACTCATGGACCAGGAATTAAAATCCTTATCAGAAACTATGAAAAACAATCTACCTTCAGTCAACCAATTAATCAAACCTTAAATATGGATATAAAAGCGCGCAATCTTTCCCTCGATGTATTCAGAGGGATTACGATATGTTTTATGATTATCGTCAATACACCGGGTAATGGCGATTGTGTATTTGGGCCCCTCAATCACGCCAGGTGGCATGGGTTCACTCCAACCGATTTGGTGTTTCCTTCCTTTTTGTTCGCAGTGGGCAATGCAATCTATTTTGGTATGAAATCCTGGCAGTCCATGAATTCGTCAGCGGTGTATTCAAAAATTTTAAAGCGTACTGCGATCATATTTCTTTTGGGGTTTTTGATGTATTGGTTTCCGTTTGTGCATCATACCAATAATGGTTTGGCTTTTAATCCTTTCAGTCACACCAGAATCCTGGGTGTCCTTCAGCGAATTGCTTTATGTTATGGTATTGGGGCCATCCTGATCTATCGATTTTCATGGAAAACCATTTTGATAATAGCTTGTAGCCTCTTGCTTGTTTATTGGGGCCTGATGGCCTGGGGAGGTGATTATAATATGCTTACTCAACTTGGGCAAAAAATCGATCTTGCAATTTTAGGTGAAAATCATATGTATCATGGAGAAGGTGTCGCATTCGAGCCGGAAGGTATATTAAGTACTTTGCCTTCGATTGTCAATGTATTGGCTGGGTATCTTACTGCACTTTTTATGCTCAATGGGGGTGTGGACAAAAACAAACTGATGCGACTCGCTATACTTGGACTCGGATTATTATTATTGAGTTGGGGCTGGAACGAATTTTTTCCAATCAACAAAAAATTATGGACATCATCTTTTGTGCTCCAAACAGTTGGCTGGGATCTGATCATATTATCATTTTTGACTTATTCCATTGATATTTTAAACGCACGGGTCGGCGTATCTTTTTTTAGAACGGCTGGTCGCAATCCACTCGTGATCTATCTATTATCAGAAGTACTGGCCATTTTGCTGGGATTCTTAAGCAATTCAAATGGTCAGTCCTGGTCATCGGGGATATATGACGCTGTTTTTTCGCATGCCGGCTGTTATGTGGGTTCCTTCCTATATGCTGTTTGTTTTATGCTGGTGTGCTGGAGCCTGGGCTGGTGGTTAGATAAACGAGGAGTGTATATTAAAGTGTAAATAGTCGGGCGTATTGACATACAGGTGAGTCTTACAGTTAAATTTTAATTCTGGCGTTGTTGTAACGGATGTCCAGACGGGAGGTTTTTTCACCAAATCGGGATACCCAGGTACACTAAGATATTGATTTGGCATTGCTGTCTGCACAAAATGGAATAATTCAAATTTTGGCTATTGCACCCGATGGATCCAGGGTTGTATTCAATTTTTCGTTGGGAACCTAGGTGACACTTTTAATGAAAATATACGGACAGTTTTCTTCATACCTATCTTGGATGGATTGGTAAAGCAGGTATCCCAAAAACTATTGACTAAGCTGATACGCCCCGATATCGATGCTTTGTTTTTCACTTAGACTATTGCCCCAAAAATCTTTAACTGACAGGTTTTTCGTATAGCCCATATCGGCAAAACTTAAGCCTTTTCCTTTCAAGGGAGATTTAAGGTGCAGTTGATATTTGATCCATGCGTCCAGGTCCTCAGTTCTGGCTGGATTTGATTTTTGATTTAACTCCCAATCGGGATTCATGGAGTATTCCTTAAATGGGTTAGGTAGAGTAAGGTTGGAGTACCAGTTATTTTTTTCTGTATGGAAGACGATGGAGGAAGGTATATCGTGGTTAAAAAAAGTTGATCGGACTTGAAGCGCATTATTGTAAAATCTGATCGTATCATCGACTGCAGTTGATTTAAAATCTATTACGGGCTTGGTGTCATTGATCCAGATATTGTTGTGCAGCAAGACTTTTATCTTACCCTGTCCTGATATCGATAGAGATCCGGCCACTTCCAGACCATCATTATCACTGATATTGTATCTTAGGATGTTTTCTCCCCAGGGTGCAGTCCCTTCGCTTGTCAAATATTGTGCGTAACCACTGTTTTGATAGGTCAGATTTCTTTCCACGATACAAGCCTTGGTATCATTGCCAAGTGCGATTCCATGCCCCCCTTGATTATTAAAAGTGTTGTTTTGGTAGATGAGGGATTCGCTAATAGTGACTTGCTCACTATTGGTAATCGTGATGCCCCCGCTACTTTGATCTGCACTTCCGTTAAGATACGAGGCACAAAGCCTGATTGCCCCAAGGATTAAATGTCGAATGATGATTCCTCCATGTGTACTTTGGGTTTGATGATCGAGCCCGTTTTGATAGGTGCGACAATTGAGGATATCAACATTGTGATTGACAGTGGTGCCCAGGCTGTCAAGTAGGATGCCTGCTTCTCCATTCTCATAAGCATATACCAATCTGACGATCGAATTGGATATCCCTTTTATTAATAACCCGGCTTGTTTAAATCCGCTGATCTCCAGGTCTTCTAAAACTATATTGTTGCCGCTTTCTATGATGATACCTGAGGACTGGTTAGTAGTACTTCCACTGCCGATCACTCTAAAATTATTAATATTGACATTAGAGGCTTTACAGACGATGCCGGGTCCGTCCCCTCCATCTATATACGCACGGCTGGCATCATAACTACTGATGGTGATTTCTTTACCTGGCTCTCCGGATTCTTCTTTTTCTAATACTAAGGTGCCCGGGTAGGTATTGGCACTAAAGAAAAGCACTTTATCTCCCGGCACCAGGTGTATTTGATTGACCCGATCTATCGTCTTAAAGGGCTCGGTGATGGTACCGGGATTTTGGTCTTTGCCATCAATAGGGTGTACAAAAAAAGAAGTTGGCTCCCTGGCTGTATCTGACTTGTTTGATACACATCCTAACAAGCCAGCAAAGGCAAGCAATATGATGATTTGTTTATTGATCATTTGCTAATCTTCCGATAGGCGGTTTTTTGATCGAGGAGCTTGAGTGATTCTACACTGCCTTTGGCATTGAAATCAAAAGTGATAAAACCAAAATTGCCATCTGACGGATCTTCATATCTCCAGGTGTCGTAATGATAGTGTGTGAGTAATACCCGGGGCATAGCGTGATGCACATAATATAACTGGTCGTGATCAAAAAAGATGGCTATTTTGCCTGCCATCGGGTGTTCGAACTCACCAGCATAGGCAGCGATAGGTAACCTCGCATTGGTATTGAGTATTTGAGTAGGCAGGCTTTGAAGATACTCTTGTTTTTCATCTTCTATACTTTTGAGCTGATCGGGCATAAAACGAGAGGTCCAATCGATGGCCGGCAGATTCAACAAAAGGTCATAGATACGATAGGTGATAGCCTGGTACATCGGTCTATTGGTCCCATTTTGCAATACGATTACACCGATACTGTCAAAGGGCATATAGCTGGTATAAGCCCTGAATCCACCGAGACCACCTGTATGAGCTGCGAGTGTATGACCGCGGTAGGTATTTGTCCACCATCCCATGGCATAAAAAGTGTTGAAATACTCAGGCCAGCGTTGGTCTTCGTCCATCAGATTTATAGGCTTTCTTATTTCTTTGACTATTTGCTGCGGAAGTATGGTCTGCCCCTTGTAACCGCCTCCATTGATATGCATACGTAACCACTTGCTCATATCTGTGACTGTACTCGTGATAGCTCCAGCAGGTTCAAAGGTCTCACCCCCTACATAAAATGGTTGTGGCCTAAATGCACTTTTTTCGCGGTCATAGGTATATCCAATAGCATAATTTGATTCCCCTGGGTGATCTACAGGATCGAATGAAAACTGTGTGCGATCCATGCCAAGCGGCTTGAAAAACTTATTACTGATCACCACTCTATATGGCAGTTGGTACAGATGGGCTATCAGATCACCCGCCAGTACAAACATCCAATTATTATAAATATAGCCTTCGCGAAGTCGTTTGGTAGGGGCAAACTCAGGAAGATGGCTGTACAAATAGGAAGGAGTGACCTTTTCACCGAACCATGCTTCGTCATACCTGGGTATGCCGCTCCGGTGAGACAAAATATCCCGTATGGTAAGATTGCCAGTCAGTTCATCATTGTACATTTTAAGATCAGGCAGGTATTTTTTGACAGGGTCATCCCAGCTAATTTTTTTCTCTGCAACTAATAGCCCCAGTGCGCTGCTGGTGAATGCTTTGGTGCAGGATGCGATGGCGAATAAGGTGTGCTCATTGGCAGGAAGCTGATGGGCCACATCCCTATAGCCATATCCTTTACTATAAATTATTTGATCTTTATACACGATGGCAATAGCACACCCCGGATTTTTCCAGGTATCTAATTGGTTCTCCACGAATCTATCCAGGTCTGCCAGTCTAGAGATAAAATCTGCCTTCGACTGACCAAAAATAGCAGACAGTGGAATCCAATAAAATAAAATAAGCCAGAATTTCATGCGAGCGGATTTTTGAAACTTAAAAAGATAAAGATATTAAGTAGTTCGTGTAAAATCATCTAATTCATAAGCAGGTAAAGATATTAAGTTACATAATTTAAGAATGTGTTTATCACCTAATATGAATCGTTTATGTTTGCTAATTATTCTTAATATTAAATTCTTGATTTTTTTTTGGAAGTGTAATGCATTCTTTTTAATTTAAAGGAGATAAACAAAAACATCACTCCTATGAATTTTGAATCGAAGGATATACGGAATGTGGTCTTACTGGGTCATGCGCACTCAGGTAAGACCAGTTTGATCGAATGCATGCTTTTCGAAGCACACGGTATCACCCGAAGAGGGAATGTAGAAGAAGGCAATACTGTCTCTGACTACAATCCATTGGAACAGGAAAGGCAGAGCAGTTTGTTTAGTTCTCTTGAACACTCCCTTTGGAAAGATTCAAAAATCAACATTATCGATACTCCTGGATCCGATGACTTTATCGGAGAAGTCATAGCCGCTCTAAAAGTAGCAGATACTGCAGTCATGGTGCTGAATGGAGCCCATGGAGTGGAAGTCGGAACTGAGATCATGTGGGAGTATGTGCAGAACTTTGCTACTCCCTCGATATTTGTGATTAATCAACTGGATCATGAAAAATCAGATTATGATGCTACCATGGAGCAGGCTATCAGTAGGTTTGGCCCAAAGGTCCTTCCAATTCAATATCCTATCAATGAAGGAACCGGGTTCCATTCAATAGTGGATGCACTTCGTATGGTTGTTTATGAATTTCCCGCCGATGGAGGTAAGCCTATCAAAAAACCTATTCCTGAAAGTGAAAAATCCAGAGCATTGGAAATGCATAACAAATTGGTCGAAGCTGCAGCAGAAAATGAAGAAGAACTCATGGCTCGATTTTTTGATCAGGGCACACTCAGTGAGGAAGACCTGGCGTATGGCCTCCGCGTGGCGATCGCCCATCAAAGCATCTATCCTGTATTTTGTGCATCTGCCAAGAAAAATATGGGCACTGGTCGTATAATGGGATTTATCAATGATATCTGCCCTTCGCCAGCTGATCGGCCGGCAGCTCCATTGGAAGGTGGTGGTTCTTTGGCCTGTGATGTCAATGATCAAACTACCATATTTATATACAAAACCCTGTCTGAACCCAAGGTGGGCAATGTATCTTATTTTAAAGTATACTCCGGAAAACTCAAATCAGGCGATGAATTAATCAATGCCAATAATCGAAATAGTGAACGATTTGGCCAATTATTTATAGCCAATGGGAAAAATAGAGAGCCTGTGGATCATCTGAATGCAGGTGACATCGGAGTCGTCGTAAAATTAAAAGACGCTCATACCAACAATACACTCAATGCCAAAGGCACAGATCGCAAAATAGAGCCTATCCATTTTCCGGAGCCTCGGGTAAGAGTCGCTGTGCAACCTCCATCCAAAAACGATATCGAAAAGTTGGCTAAAGCCCTGCATGTCATTCAAGAGGAAGATCCAACCATCATCATAGAACAGTCTGCTGAGTTGAGGCAAATGCTTCTTTTTGGGCAAGGCCAATTACACCTCGACATGGTCAAACACAGGCTGGAGAAAAATCAGGATCTCCATATGGAGTTTATCAAGCCCAGGATACCTTATCGTGAGACCATCACCAGGGTAGCTAATGGAGACTATCGACATAAAAAACAATCAGGTGGCGCAGGTCAATTTGGCGAAGTGCATATGAGATTAGAACCATATCATGATGGAATGGAAGATCCTGCTGATCTCAATGTCAGAATCCGTGAAGAGGAGATTATGCCCTGGGGAGGAAAATTAGTATTCTACTGGTGTATTGTAGGAGGTGCTATTGATACCAAGTTTTCAAGCGCCATTAAAAAGGGTATCCTGAGTAAAATGTCAGAGGGGCCTCTCACAGGCAGTCGCTGCAGAGATATCAGGGTCTGTGTCTATGATGGAAAAATGCACCCGGTAGATAGCAATGACATGGCTTTCCAGCTGGCTGGTACCATGGCCTTTAAAAATATCTTTCAAACGGCAGGACCTCAACTTCTGGAGCCTATCTACGACCTGGAGGTGTTGTGCGGTGACACAGTGATGGGTGACATCATGGGAGATCTGCAGACCAGGCGGGCTATCATCATGGGTATGGACAGTGATGGCCATTATCAGAAAATTAAAGCAAGGGTACCACTCGCAGAACTGGATGGTTATTCTTCAACGCTGCGTTCATTGACCCAGGGCAAGGCAAAGTTTACCACCCGATTTGCGGAGTATGGGCCTGTACCAGGGGATCTGCAGAAAAAATTGATGGAAGAATATGCGCTGGAATACCAGGAGGAGCATGCCTAAACTAGTGGATCATTTTTTAGGAAAATAAAATTGTAGTATAAAACGATTGCATTTAAATAATTAAACAATTCTTGACTGCAAAACTTTTAGTTCAATTAGTTGACTTGATACTATCGGCCATTCAAATTTTTATAAATCACACTTACCAGGCCATTGACTGGTTTGTCCTGGCTTAGTTCCCAAAACATGATTCCACCCAAATGATGTTTTCGGATGAATGCGGTTTTGGCTTTCAAAGACCGCTCATCGTCAAAGGTGGCAAACATTTTTTGAGCAGCATTGTACCGGTAAGGAGCTTTTGCTTTTTTGTCAAAATAATAGTGATATCCGGGAGTCGAGGTGAAAAAAGTATCTGCATTTTTATAAGAGACACCTTGTTTGAATTTTCCTGCCTGGTAGAGCCCATGATCTATATCTGCCACCTCCTCCCATACCCGGGCGTAAAAAGCCGCCCCCATGACTAGTTTTGATGCAGGCACCTTATGTTGTATCAGCCAGTTTATACAATTGCTAGCAGATTGTTTTTGAGTATTGTTATTGTTGAGCGGAGTATGGTGTCCGGTGGTTTTACTGGCTCCACTGGTCAGGTCATAGGTCATCAGATTGACAAAATCCAGGTAAGGCATCAGTGCACCCCAATCTACTGATTCCTCTAGAAATCGGGTAAATCCCCCGGCAGCAAAACTGAGGATATACCCGGGTCCCATCTCCTGTCTCAAAGTCTTGACTAATTCTGTAAAATTGTTTTTATCCTCCGGAGCATAATTATGACCGGGATATCCGGCGATGGTAGGATATTCCCAGTCAAGGTCTATGCCATCCACATGGTATTTTTTAAAAAGTGCTACCGTCGTTTTAGCAAAGGTAGACCTGTGCGCTTCAGAAGCAAACAAATCCGAACAAGGCGCACAACCTCCCCAGCCCCCAACCGAAACCATTATTTTTAGTTCTGGATTCCGCTTCTTTAATTCGACCAATTGGATGAGCGACTCTTCCTGCTTTGGGCTCTTAAATGTAAGCGTGTCATTCTGAATTTTTAAAAAACTGTATATGATATGTGTGAGTTGCTCGACTGGATATTGATTGATTACCTCCCCGTTGCCGGTATAATAGGCTATGATATGATAAGGCTGCTTTTGAGCAAATGATACGCTGCATAATAAAATAAACAGCGAGGCGAGTATTGATTTTGAACGGATCATAAGATATTTATTTGTTGTAAAATTATGATATTTTGTTAATTATGTATATAGATAAATTAAATGTATTGCCCATCTGCCCCTAAAGGGAGTCTTCCCCCATTCAACCCCACAACCCCATCCCTAAAGGGAGTCTCCCGAAGCTTCGGGATGCCCATTACCCCTCCTTTCCACTCACTACAATCACAAACTCTCCCTTTACAACTCCTTTACCTTCATAAAAAGCTTTTTGGTCCATTAAACTACCGGTATGTACTTCTTCAAATTTTTTGGTCAATTCCCGGCAGACCGCTATATGTCTTTCACTACCACAATAGGTGATCAATTCGTCAAGGCATTTGATGAACCGATGTGGGGATTCATACAATATAAAGGTATGTGGCAATGTAGCCAGATACTTTAATCGGGTCTGTCTGCCTTTTTTATGAGGTAAAAATCCTTCAAAATGAAATGGTTCAGTAGGTATACCAGACGCTACAACCGCATTGACCAGGGCACAAGCACCGGGGAGTACAGTCAACTCCAGTCCCTCCTGCCTGCACGCGCGTACGAGCAAGAATCCCGGATCGGAAATCCCAGGCATACCTGCTTCAGATACCAAGGCGATTTCTTTGCCGGATTTAAGGTCTGCAATCACAGAAGGAAGACGCCCATGTTCGTTGTGATCATGGAAGGATCGGATATCGTTGGAGATTTGATAGTGTCCAAGCAGCGATTGGGTGGTACGGGTGTCTTCAGAAAGGATGTAATCCACTCCAGCCAGGACTTTGACAGCTCGGTAGGTGATATCATCCAGATTGCCGATTGGTGTCGGCACCAGGTACAGCATTAATGGACTTCCGTGAGCGAATATTCAAAATACTCCATGATAGGATTGGTCAGCAGTTTTTCACAAGCTGACTTGACCAGTGAATCTGCAGTGGAAGCATCCGTGGCCTCTACTTCCATTTGGATGTTTTTGCCGATACGCACATTGGTGAGCCCTTCAAGGCCCATGTGTTTGAGGTTATTGGATACGGTTTTTCCTTGAGGATCCAATAGGACTTTATGTGGCATGACTCTAATCTGTGCGGCAAATTTCATAATCTGATTTTTTTTTAGAATTTGAGGGGGGTCACCATGTGCCCACCATCAATTGCGATAAATAATCAAGGACAAAATTACATAAACAAGGGGAAGTATCATCAGCGCCGGACCTTTAAATATGATCGCCAGTGGAATACATAATGCCATAAATACGATCGGCAGTTTATGGTCAGCCCAGCCTGAGCGGACTGATTTGATGCTAAACATCCGGATTGGAGCTAACATAAGTACAAATAACAGGATTGCAGCGCCGATCAGTACATATTCATTATTTATCCAGTCGTACCATGGGCCGGTCCCTTTTTGATGGACTAACATCATGCCGATGACCACGACGGTAGCCCCGGGTGTAGCTAATCCAATAAATTCCTGAGTCTGCCTTTCATCAATATTAAATCGGGCCAGTCTCAAAGCTGCCCCAAGGGTAAAAATAAATCCCGAAAATGCAAGCCCAACGCTCATAGCACTGGTGCCGAACCCCTGATGTCCCTGGTCAAATGCATATCGGATCAGTTGAAATAAAATAGCTCCCGGCACCACTCCAAAAGATACCACATCAGCCAATGAATCGAGTTGTTTCCCCAAACCTCCATCTACCTTCAACCATCGGGCGACCATCCCATCGAATACATCTGCTATTGCGGCAAGCAGGATCAACCAAAAAACAATGTCAAATTGTTGAGTGAATATAAAATACAAGGAACAGCAACCCATCAATAGGTTGAATAAGGTGAGTATATTTGGGATCTGATTTCTAACCATTCGTGTAAATATAGCGTCTATCTTTCACGAATGGAGCTACAAGTTTTAAGATTTTTAAAACAAATTTGTGAAATCAATTCAATGAGTATCAACGTTAAAGTAGGGTAAGATTTATATGATAAAGTTTTTTGGTATTTTTTTGCTGGTGATGGGTTGGTCTGCCAGCCTGGTTGCACAGCCTGACAATGATTTTTGCCTGGACGCTATTCGGATCAGTGATGTGACAAAGTATTGTTCGCCGATTGGCGCTTATACCAATGCCGGGGCCACTTTTGACCCGGATAATGGGGACATCGCCAAAGCGACCTGTTGGGCAAGTGCCTCCAATGATGTTTGGTTTAAATTTGTGGCTATAGCTTCAGATGTGCTGATCACCATAAATGGGACTACCCTTAAAAGGCCGGAACTATCCATTTATACAGGTGACTGCCGGAATATGTCAGAGATATTTCCTTGTGTGACCTCGCCGGTAAATCTCAATACTGCTACGCTATATAAAGGAGGTTTGGTCATTGGTGCTACTTATTATATTCGTGTGGACGGTGTAGACCAAAATGTAGGGACTTTTCAGTTATGTATCAATAACTATAACCCTCCTGCCAGTGCTAACGGTGATTGTGCGACCGCGACGGTACTTTGTAGTAAAGACCCATTCCACGTAGAAAGTGTAGTGGGAGCCGGTCGGGACAATGATGAAGCGGACAATTCTTGCCTTGATTTTAATAATTCTGACCCAAGAAATAATAATTCGGAGTCAAATTCTACTTGGTACAGATGGACGGCTTTGAATGATGGCCCTCTTACATTTAAAATCACCCCCGACGCTGCCAATGATGACATTGATTTTGCGGTATTTGAATATCCCAATGGATTGTCTAATTGTAATAATAAAAAACTGGTTCGGTGCATGGCCACTGCTTGCCTGGGGCCAACCGGGCTCAATGCCACTTCAAGGGACCTTGAAGAAAGTCCTAATTGTGATCCGGGAGAGGATGGTTTTGTGAGGCAACTAGACATGGTCAAAGGCATGAGTTATGGGGTCATGATCAATAATTTTACCTCTTCCAATCATGGTTTTTTCATCGAATTTGGTGGCCTCGGGGATTTTCTGGGCCCTGAAACCAAAATCGAGGTTGCCCCTGAGACAGGACTCAAATGTGAACAAGCATTTACCATCCGTGACAGTACTTTTTTTGCCGCCGGCCAGATTGTAAAATATACCTGGAATTTTGGCGATGGCGCTACACCCAGCGAAGTCGCATTTACCAAAGGCCCCCACCAGGTGCGATATAAATCCTTTGGCGCCAAGACCATAGTACTTGTGGTAGAATCTGACAAAGGGTGTACCTATTCTTTCACCAGGACCATCAATGTCGAACCATGCTGCGAAGATCTTCCTACGCTTAAGGCGGTACCTGACGCCAAAGATCTTACTTGCAATGGTATCCCCAGTGGATCTATATCCATAGGCGGTAGCGGGGGGACTCCGGAATATCTTTATGCCTTGGGTAATGGTAAATTTAAACGCCAATTTAAGTACACCAATCTGGATAAAGGTACTTACCAGGTCAAAGTCACTGATGCCCGGGGATGCAGAGATTCTACCAATGTGAGCCTGGCTGAACCACCTCCGATCATCGTCGATGCTGGTCCTGACCTCACTGGAAGGTTAGGTTACGAAGTAAGGTTGAATGGCTCTTACAATCCTACTAATGCTACCAATGTCACTGCCTGGGTGCCACCTGATGGAATAGTCTGTACTACCTGTTTATCGACGGATGCCATTCCTCCTGGCAGTACTCAATATAAATTAGTCGTCACCACCGCCGATGGTTGTGTGGCAGCTGACTCGATGTTTGTCGATGTGACCCTTGATAGGGCGATTTATATTCCCAATACTTTTACCCCCGACAGGGACACCAGGAATAAAATATTCAAGCTGTTTGGCAATCGGGCTATCGAGTCCATCGAATACCTCAGAGTATTTAACCGGTGGGGAGGGCTGGTCTACGAAGGCACTAACCTCGATATCAATGATGATTCGTCTGGTTGGGATGGCACTGCTAACGGACAGGCTTTGCCCTCAGGAGTATATGCATATTCAGCATCAGTATTATTTGTGGATAAAGTCACCAGAATTATAAAAGGAGATGTTACGTTACTGCGCTAGTATTTTGATTCTTGCAGTTTTTATTTCTTGTGAAAACGACATCAATCTGATCAATGAATTTAACCGAAAAAAAGGCAACGAAGAGTTTGTCGAAAATGTCACCATGCAGTATACCGACTCCGGTAAGCTGATGGTTTTACTTCGTGCCCCTTTGATCAAAAGAACCATTCAAAACAACAGTGCTTTTCAGGAATTCCCCAAAGGGATCTACTGCGAATTTTATGATGATAGTACTCATATCAAAGCTACTTTGACTGCAAAATATGCGATCAGGGATGAAAACAAACGTGTCATGACAGCCAGGAATCAGGTTCATCTGGTATCGGCTGTTGACAGTACGCACCTGGAGGGCGAGGAACTCATCTGGGATGAAAACAGGCAGTTGATCTATAGCAACAAATTTGTCAAATGGACTCGGGGCAAGGAGGTAGGCACCGGCTTTTTCTTTGAAGCCGACCAGTCATTTAAGAAAATCAAGATGCGTCAGACAGAAGCGGACAATATCGTATTGCCTGGTCTGCAAGGTTTGCAGAATTGATGTCTTAGATCACCACCCATTTTAAAGAAGAGGTCCAGTTTCTACCCTGAGTTTTGATCAGGTATATACCCGTGGCAAGTGGGCCAGGTGTCAATAAAGAAGATTGGACACCACTGTCAGGGTAGGATTCAGTATGCCGGTATAATTGTTTTCCTTGCAGATTAAAAATAGAAATAGTGACTTTGTCTTGAGCAGAGGATTTAAAAGAAAGTACCGCTTGTGATTGAGAGCCGCTAGGATTAGGGCTTAGGGAGACATTTCGTTTTTCTAGTCTGATGTCAGAAGCCCCTGAAACTAGCGAAGCGCTAGAATCAATGATGATTTTCTCATCGCCATTCTGATATAAAGCAAATAAAAAATAAGTGAGCATCATCTCATCTGTCGTGGCTTCGCCGACTCTTACTTCTTTTGGAGGAAAATTAGGATTGTGATGGTTAGAAGAAGTGTTGTCATAACTCGCTTCTGAAAAAAGCGTGGATCCGGCCGGTATTTTTTTAATCGTTGGAAATTGATAGATGCCTTGCCAATGAAAATCCCATTCCGGGATAGAGATCAAAGGAATTTCTTTTTGATCAGGCCCGACTGCCCAGGTTTTGATGGAACTACCGATCAAATGCATGTGTGGGGCGACACCGATGAGTGAAAAAGAGAGCGGAGTAACAAATTTTTCAGTAAAGGTCTTTTTGCTGTTGGCAGGTATGACAAGCGGACCATTGACCATGCTGGTTTCATGATTTAATGCAGGGACGAGGTAGGCCTCTCTTTGCGGAGCTTCGGTCAACCTGAGCTTGATCTTCGTTTGATCCGTTTTTCCTTTGAAACCACCCGGGTAATGCACTTGTATGATGATATTGGTTCCTGCATTCAACTTTACGCCGAAGCCCTTGGGCAAAGAAAACGGTTGGGCTCCGGGCACCCAGGCAGCGATTAGCTCAGCACTGGAAGACCCAGAGCTGCCAAAGCAAACATAACCTGGCCCTGCATCACGGCTATCCATCGTAAATCCTCTTTCGCTATTATCTTTAAATATCAACACGTGGTGTACGATTTCTGCATTGCCCGGAATGCATTCCAGTGCAGTCATCCACATGTCTTTCTTGAGGGAAGTACTGTCGATAAAACAACGATATTCATCCTGGCTGCTGGATAATGTGTAGGCTGGTATGGAGATAGAAAGTTCAGGATCTTTAATAAAACCGGCTGCATCATTGTATACAGGTGGAAGCGGTGCTTTTGCCAGATCACCCGATTGGGCACCTGATTCTATCCATCTGGTGATCGCTTCTATGTCCTGAGCAGGCAACGCTCTGCTAAACGCGTGTTGACTATAGTTTATGTCCGGAGGCCATGGGGGCATAATTTTTTGGGAAACCACGGACTTGATGGAGGTCCGATTGTTAAAAGTCTGGTTGTAGGACATCATCGAGAAAGGTCCTGAACCTCCGGTATGATGACATCCGGTGCAGTTTTTGTAGATGATCTCAGCGATCCCGCCTGACCAGGTCGGCGATTGAGCCAAAGTCACTAAAGACAAACAAAATCCATAAATTCCCAGAACTATCTTCTTTTTCATAGCCAATTTTAATCATTCTTTAAACCTATACTGGAGGACAATCTTTGCCGGACCATTTAAAATTAAAGACTCAAAGTTATAGATCTATACCGGGTGTTGCCATAAAAATCTTGTTAATTCGAAGAATAGGGCTGCAATAGTTTAGACCTGAATAAAGCTGGACAGATTCTTAAAATAAATGAAAACATGATGATGGCCGTTGGCATCCTCGGTAACTATTGATTTTTGTTAATGACTCACCAGGAGTTTATACACTTCCGAACCGTGTTGAATCAAATAAATGCCATTTTTTAAATTCCTGATGTCAATCCTTTTCGTATCAGATGGGCTCGAACATACTTCCCTGCCCATGAGATCGGAGATGATTATTTGTTCAGTTTGAACCGGGAAAATGATAAAGTCTTTCGCCGGATTGGGATAATATGATAAAGTACGGCAGGGAAGGCAAGATATTATTTTAGAATAGTTAACAGCAGCATTAGGTCCCGTTTGTTTGATCCGGTAATAGGACCTTCCAAGGGGGGATGTTGGATCCACAAACAGGTACTCCGCGACTTTGGCGACTGCATAGATTTCGCGACTTACGTGCACGGTCTGCCAGACTTTGGCATCGTTACTCCGTTCGACTGAAAACTCGTTGTCACCAGATGAGGACGAGGCCTGCCAGCGAAGTACCGTTTTTTGATCATCACAACGCACAGCTGCTGTGAAGGATATTATGGGTAAGTTGGCAGCCTGCATGGGCCCGATATACTTCCGGGCCACCACAATATGGTCATAATTGACACTGTTGACTTGACCAGGCTGATCATGATCCACAAAATGAGTTAAATTGAAGTAATTGAATTTTAAATTTGGATCATTTCTCCATTGGAATCCTTCAAAAGTGGTACCACCAGATTGTGGTATAAAGTTGTCTTCCGTCCAGATTCCTTCGGTTCCTGTTTTAATCTCTGATACTTTGGCACCGTTGATCCACATAGTGATCTCCCCATTAAAGCTGCTAACCGGATTATTTAATTTCAGTCGCACTTCGATGCAATTCCAGGTGTTCAGATCGATCGATACGGCCGGATCGTTGACAAAACTATTGCCATAATACAGCCCCGGAAAAAAAGTAGTGCCCCGCATATGCATCCAGTAGTTATAATAATCGAAGGTGGATTGATTAACCGGGCTCGTTTTGCCCTGAGTCGTTTCTGCACCCAGGTAAAAAAAGTCGGATCCACTGGGTCTGACCCCTGCAGGAGAATTTGGATTTACTGCATTGGGTGGATTATTGCCCCCAAGCCTTGGGCCGGAATGATGTAGGGTGCCCGAAGAATTATATTTTACATACCATCTGGCAAAAATGGAGTCATTCACCCCTCCCGGAAAAAATTTATACAGGATGGCCGTTTGGACAGTTCCCGGTTGACCCAATACCCCCGCTGTGGTAAATAGCCGTACCGATTGATGTCCGGGACTGCCTGGTGGATAAGTTGAGGGGTCCAAAGCAATGGATTTGACGCCGCTATTCGAACTCCAGTTGCTAAAAAAGCTATTTAGGTCAGATTGCTCACACATTTCGGTAAAGAGCACAGCAGGATCGGAGGCAATATTGTTATCACCAGGAAATTTTGCTGCTATCTGACCATAGCATGTGTTTACTTTTAAAAACACTCCTATCCATAGAACAATATGGTTAAACGAGACATATTTTTTCCAATAGAACATTTTGAATAGATTACTTCAGTATTAAATAGCCTTTATGACCATAGTGTGCTTGTTAATACTGTACGCAACCTATATACAATAAGTTAGGACTATGACATCAATAATTTTATAAAAATTAAATTAGGAAGTATCAGCCAATATATTCCTTCCGCTTGACCAGTGCATACCAGTCATTGTCCAGTGGCAAATAACCCTGATCATAACAGAAGTAATAGGTATGCCCGTTTTTAGTATGATACAAATTGGTGAAATAATCAAATTTAAAGCCTTTTTTGGCCAATACATCACCGGTGACTTTGCTTTTGCCGTCCGGATTTTGCTCCATCAAAATGCGCCTGTTTTTACGCAAAGTATTATTGATATTGCGCATCAGATTATTGCTATCACTGTTCAGTTTATTATTATAGGCACTACGACATTGATCTGAACAAAATTTTTTGTCAGATCTTCCGGCGATTTTATCACCACACTCGATGCATTTGGCGCTCATGCCAACAAATATAGGCAAATGAAGTGCAGATGCAAAATACCATATGTAAAAAAAGGACCATGTAGGGTGGTGCTATTAATTATGGGGAGCTACGGGATTGGGCGGAAACTTCTCGCCTGAAGATAATCTACCACCTATTAAAGAATTGTTTATTTTCGCAGTCCTTAAACCTTTTAGGCATTTTATTCGTTTCAGTAAAAATAACAAGATCCAATGTATCCTATAGATTTAGTAAAACCCATGGAAAATGAACTGCTCCAGGCAGGTTTTGAGTCTTTGACTGACGAACAAGAAGTAGAACAAGCGCTCAATGATAAATCCGGTACCATTTTGCTCATGGTCAATAGTGTTTGTGGCTGTGCAGCAGCTCACGCTCGTCCGGGAGTTGCTATGGCGTTAAAATCATCCAAAATACCTGAAAAATTATACACCGTATTTGCTGGAGTGGATAGGGAAGCTACCGCCAAAGCGCGGGAATTTTTAGCTCCTTACCCCCCATCCTCTCCTTCCATAGCGCTGTTTAAAGATGGTGAGCTGGTTCATATGATAGAGCGTTATCAAATCGAAGGTCGCAATGCTGATATAGTAGCTGCCAACCTTAAAATGGCTTTTGATACTTATTGTTAAATTGTGCCCGGGAGCCCTGGAAAATTTCAAATTTAGGCTGGTAGAATCGGATTGTTCAGAAACTTGCCTGGATTCATTTCTGAGGTAGGGGATTAAATTCCAACGCTTCGACGCGTAAATCTGACTAACTTTTTCAAAAAAATTGGTAATTATACAAGTTATTCTTCCATATCTACCAATACAGTCTATTATCTGATGAATCTCTAACTAATTGGTATCATGGATGGTATTTTAGCCCTATTCGTGATATAAGCTACAATTTGGCTGGAACTTATGCCTTTTGTATTTTGGTTTTATGGATATGAATAGATCAGCGCTCTTCCTTTTACTGCTTTGGTTCAGTCTTGATAGTGCAATTGCACAGGATTTTATAATTAAAAATTTTGAAGTTTCGATTCAGATTGATAGATCCGGAGTGATCAATACCCATGAGAAGATCACCGTGGACTTTAGTGCTCAAAAAAGGGGTATCATCCGGAATATTCCATATCAATACACCTATCAGAAGAAGTCCTACAAGGCTAATATCACCAGCATTGCGGTCAAAGACCAACCATCGAAAATAACGGATCAGTCCGGTCAAAAATCGATCCGTATTGGTGATCCAGATCGTTATATCACCGGCCGGCAGGTCTATGATATCACTTACAAAGTCAAAGGTCCGTTTATCACAGCGGACACTTACGATGAATTTTACTGGAACATCACTGGTAATGAATGGACTGCTCCCATTGAAAAAGTCAATTTTGACATAACCTTGCCGGATGACATCGCACTCGACTATGCCGATCTCAAACTCTATGCCGGCAAAACAGGTTCCAGGGCAGACAGTGGGTTTATTCAACAAGAAGGCCGCCATATCACAGGTCAAAACATCAATATTTTACAACCCGGAGAAGGTCTCACCATAGCCCTCAAACTTCCCTCAGGATATATCGATCCAGTCAATACGGTGCATTTGAGCGAATCCAGGACCCAGGAAGTGATGCGAAAGCTTAAAACCCAATGGCCATTAGCTATCCTTCCAGCGATATTAATTTCCCTGATGGTAGGGTGGTGGAATAAAATGAAAACCCGATTTAATCCCGAGCCTATCACCGAGCCGCAACCTTATCCCCCATTGGATATGAACCCTGCTGAAGTCGGTGCTTTTTTTGATCATATAGTCAACGATCGTGATGTGATCTCATTGTTGCCTTATTGGGCAGCCCAGGGTTTTATCAAAATGGAATATGATCAGCGCTCTGAGGATACTTATCTGATCAAACTTCAAAATCTGGATGAAAAACATACGGCCTACGAATACACTTTATTTAATAAAATTTTCGAGGGTAGGCTGAGTGTGAGCCTTTCTTCTCTGCGTAATAATTTTCATCAAACCCATGCTGCTGTCAAATCCATGATCAAACAAGAGATTATAGACAAAGAGCTCTATGATCCTGAGTATCGGCATTGGTTTAAATCCTGGAGATCCTGGATAGGGATTACTGCATTTATGGTGCTGGCGATCCTTTGTATGGCCTTGGGCTATTGGCTTGCTGGAATTTTCTTCATCATAGGATTTATTATTGGGATCATTTTAATCACCACAAGCCAGGTACTCTCCCAGCGAGGCCAACTCATGCATCAAAAACTCAAAGCCTTTTATGCTTTCCTCAAGGGGGATCAAAATCAATCTCTGGAATCCGTCATCAAGGATGACCCCAATTATTTTGACAAAGTATATCCTTATGCAGTGGCGTTAAAATTGGACAAATCTTTCATCACCAAGGTCAGACCATATATCCCACAAGCGCCTATTTGGTATGGATATTATGGTATGGGTATGGGCCAGCATCATCAAACCATGAATGATTTTGGAACCCACTTTGAGCCAAAAGAGATCAGCTCTGCATTTACCTCTTATCCACAACCTACAGTAGGATCTGGCGGCGGTAGTTTTGGAGGTGGCGGAGGTGGCTTTAGTGGTGGTGGATTTGGCGGTGGCGGCGGTAGCAGCTGGTAAAATGAGTTTTTTATCATATTCCAGTATATTGTACAGAATTATTGAACAATTAAGTACTTATGACAGTGTGCTGGAGTGATTCTAATTTTCCTCAATAACATTTATTTGACATTCAATGAAGGCATAGGTCAAGGTCGCTTGATGCTGGGCATTCTGCCTGGTGTATAAGGAGCACCTGCTTGCTCAAGTAAGGTCTCCAGTTTGGCTATCTCGGCATTGATGGTATTGATTTCATTGACTACTTTGTCGAGATCCTGATTGGTCTCCTGATAAGTTTTGAGCATGGTTCCTGTGGGTCCACCGGAAATATCCCATAAACTGCCGATGATACTAAACACCCTGCTGTTGATGCCTGGTTCTGTCTCAAATTCGCGGGAAGATTTCGTCTGATCGCCATTCATCTCTATTCCTACTTTTTTGAGCCTATCTTCCAAAGCCTGCGCGTCAGTATTGACAGTCAGCGGCAATCTTGGAGTTTGTAAGTAAGCTGCTTTGATAAACTTAAGTTTGTTCATCAGGTCGCCATAATATCGTTGGCTCATACTGGACACCCTTCTCATTTCGGCGACTTGTTTGTTGAAGGCATCTACAGCCACTTTGTCCTCGGCCTTGATACTGGCATTGTTGAGAGGCACCGCCTTGATGATAGCCTTATCTCCCAGGTTGGAGTAGACACCATTTTCAAATTTGCTCAATCGTACGGTATAATTTCCCGGCAATACAGGATACCCTTTTTCTCTACTTGTAAAAGGGTTGGTGCTTTCTGATTCGGATACATTGACAGCGCTGACCGGAGCTGAGCGCAGGTCCCAATAAAATTGTTTGCTACCTTTTTTTGCGGGCAGTTTGATCCGACGGACGATCTCCCCTGTCTCATCAGTGATCGTGGCGAGCACATAGGGATCGGGTTCATTATCTTCCAGGCGCAGGCTTTCAATACTTGGGTAATAAACCGGCTCCCCTTTTTTAATTTTTTCTTTTTCAGCTTCTGTTCGTTTTTCTTTCAGTGTCTTGATGTCTTCTTTGACATTATATACGACACTCACACCAGGCAGGGGATTGGGTGAGGTAAAATAGGACTCGCCCTGAAATCCCTTGTCTCGCAGGCCAAGAGGATACCAGGGGTTGTACATCAAAGCTTCTTTGGTAGGATAGATATGGGCATCCTTGGTCAAGATGTTTTTGTCAAAATTTCTAAGGATAGCATAGTTTTCAAGTATCCAATATCCACGACCAAAGGTTGCGAGTACCAGGTCATTCTCCCGTCGTTGAATCTCCAGGTCTCTTACCGCTATGGTAGGCAAGCCATTTTTGATCTGAGTCCAGGTTTTAGCTCCATTGACAGTGACGAATAAACCAAATTCGGTACCTACGAACAGTAGATTTGGATCTATATGGTCCTCAGCTATGGTGTATACACTGCCTCTTTCCGGAAGGTTGGTCACGATGGAGGTCCAGGTTTTTCCCATATCTGTCGTTTTAAACAGATAAGGTTTAAAATCCCCATATCGATGGTGGTTAAAGGCGACATAAGCCGTGTTTTTATCATGCAGCGAGGTGATGATTTGGTTGACATACGATTGCGCTGGTGCTCCATTGACAGCATTGAGTTTGGTCCAATGTGCTCCACCATCGGTCGTGAGGTGGATGAGGCCATCGTCTGTACCCGCCCACAAGATATTTTCATCCTGCTTGGCTTCCGCTAATGCAACAATATTGCCATATATATCCGTACTGCCATTCTTAGCCACAGCATCCACGCTCCATATCTTGCCCATCACCTCAAGTTTATTGCGATCGACATTGCCTGTAAGGTCGGGGCTGACTACCCTCCAACTATCACCTCGATCATCAGTCCGAAAGACTTTATTGGCAGCGAAGTATAATCTTTTATGATCGTGTTGAGAGATGAGTAAGGGAGCATCCCAATTCCATCGATATGCTGAATCATTTTGAAATTCGATAGGTCTGACATCAGTTTGTTCCCCGCTTCGTTTGTCAAAACGGACTAGTCCGCCGTACTGCGATTGAGCATAGACGATATTATCATCTTCATAGTCGGCTTGTGATTCAAACCCGTCTCCTCCACAAGTGATATACCAGTCACTATTGGTTACTCCATTGGCACTGGTCGATCTCGAAGGCCCACCCAGTGAAAAATTATCCTGAGTACCTCCATACACATTATAGAACGGAAGCGCATAGTCCACGGAGACTTTATAAAATTGTGTGATGGGCAGATTGGGTTTGAATTGCCAGTTTTTGCCATCATCCCAGGATTCGTACAGACCTCCATCGCAACCAACCAGGGTATGATCTGTATTGGTTGGATCTATCCATACATGGTGATTGTCTACGTGTTTGTTTTTTTCACCAAACTGATGCCAGTTTTTTCCTCCATCATCGGAGACCATGAGAAAAGTATTGGCACTCCACAGTCTTTCAGGGTTGATAGGATCACAGAATAATTCCTGGTAGTAATTGCCACTTGTTTGATAGCTGCTTCTTTTTTCCCAACTGGCCCCACGATCCATACTTCGGTAAACCCCGGTTTCATCGCCTTCGACTATAGCATAGACCATATCAGGGTTGGCAGGAGAGATAGCCATACCGATACGACCCAGGTCTTTGCCTGAAGGAAATCCACCTCCCACTTTGTTCCAGGTAGCACCTGCATCTGTGCTTTTATACATGGCTGACTCTGGCCCTCCGCCGATATAGGTAAATACTTTTCTTTGCCGCTGATGAGCGCAGGCATAGAGTACATTGACATTTCTGGGATCCATATGGATTTCATTGAAGCCTGTATGTTCACTTACGTTCAGAATAGACTTCCAGTTCTTGCCACCATCGATGGTTTTATAGATGCCACGTTCCCCGCCACTACTCCAGAGAGGACCATAAACGGCTACATATACGATATCACTGTTGGTCGGATCTACTACGATACTTCCGATATGCTCTGAGCTTTTGAGGCCCATATTTTTCCACGATTTTCCGGCGTCTTCCGACTTGTAGATACCATCCCCATAGGCGATAGATCGTTGATTATTATTCTCGCCGGTACCCAGCCAAAGTACTGCGCTGTTAGAAGGGTCCATGGTAAGGGTACCCATGCTATAGGACCCATATTTATCAAAGATTGGGGTATAGGTCGTGCCTGCGTTGATGGTTTTCCAGATTCCACCCGAGGCGGTTACTACATAATATTCACTAAACTTTTTAGGATTGACTACCACCTGAGTGATGCGGCCTGATACGAGTGCAGGGCCTATGCTACGCATATTGAGACCAGCAAATACATCGGACTTAAAAGTGTCGACTGCAGGCATCGTAGCGGTCATGACTGCAGGACTGACAGTTTTTGATTTTTTCTTTTGGCCAAAAACGCAAAGGGATAGACATAAAAAGACCAACACTGGGACGAGTTTCATATGGATTTGAGTTTTAGACTGGAAAAATAAGAAAAAAAGGAGAGTGGTTGATGTTCAATTGGACATATTCCTGTCAAAGTGTTGCCACTAAACATCAAGCTAAACCAATATAAATCTCTGATTAAGATGATTCATTGCAATCTAATTACCTTAATTTTGCTTTGATGGCTGAAAGTAAAAAACCAAAAAGTAAACCCAAATTTAATAAGCGCATCTTTTGGGATGTAGCTTTTGACAAAATCGATTATGACGCCAAAGCTAATTTTGTAATCGAAAGGGTATTTGAACGCGGGGATGTAAGTGATATACGCAATTGCCGGCGATATTATGGAGATGATAAAGTGAGGGCAGCTTTGTTAAATGCAAAGTTTTTGCCAGAAATTACTATGTATCTTGCTAGTGCAGTCATCGACAGACCTATAGAAGAATTTAGATGTTACACTTTGAGACAGTTGAACCCTACACTTTTTCCGTATTAGAAAAGCTTATGAAAATGCCTGAGATGAAGGCTTTTTCACTAGTTGGAGGTACGGCTTTGTCCTTGATGTACGGTCATCGTACCTCGGTGGATCTTGACCTTTTTTCTATAACTCCCTTTGAAAATGAAAGAATTGCACATGCGTTAAAAGTAAAATTTAAAAATTCCTTTGATAATAGGACTTCAACACCTCATTTTGGCATTTTTTGTTTTATTGATAATGTAAAAGTGGATTTGGTCCGATATCCGCACCCGGAAATAAGACCTACTCAGGTACTAGATGGCATCCGAATGTATTCTACCGAAGACATCATTGCTATGAAAGTGCAGGCTATCCTCGGCAGAGGCAAGAAAAAAGATTTTTGGGATGTCGCTGAATTGTTAGCGCATTATACTGTCGCTGATTTTATAAAATTTCACAAGGAAAAGTTTAATACTCAAAACTTATTGATCTCAGTGCCCCAGGCTTTGACTTATTTTGTCGATGCGGACGATAGTGAAGAACCGATCAGTTTAAAAAAACAGACCTGGTCAGGGGTGAAAAAATCCATCACCGAAAAAGTCAGGAAGTATTTGAAATAAATATCAATCAAAATGATTTCCGTACAACAGGCCTGTCATCTCGTTCTGGAACATACCCAGCCATTGATTCCGAAAATGGTCCCCTTGCGCAAGGCCTTGAATCAGGTTCTGGCAGTGGATCTATATGCTCCTATCGATCTTCCGCCCTTTCCACAATCGTCTATGGATGGATATGCTTTTGCGTTTGAGAGCCTGGTCGATAGCAAGGTGCTTGAAGTAAAGCATATCATCGCTGCGGGCGATACTGCCACCTATAGGGTCAAGCGCGGGGAGGCCGTCAGGATATTCACTGGTGCACCAGTGCCTGCTGGAGCCGATACCGTAGTCATGCAAGAGAAAACAGTTTTGCAGGACGGGAAGATCTCCATCCAGGACCCCTCCCTTGTATTAGGATCCAATCGAAGACTTGCTGGATCTGAGATTAATGCTAACGCGGTTGCGCTTTCAAAGGGGACTCATTTAGGACCTGCAGCTATTGGTTTTCTGGCCAGTATGGGGATCGAAGAAGTATTGACATATCCATACCCAGTGATTAGTATCCTGGTCACCGGCAACGAACTGGCTCACCCAGGTCAGCCTCTCCAATACGGCAAAGTGTATGACTCTAACTCATATACTTTAGATGCTGGTTTTCGTCAAATGGGGGTGGATCAAATATCCGTGAGGCACTTGCCAGACGACATGGAGTCACTTAAAATAGCACTACATGATTCGGTCAATACCTCTGATGTCATCGTACTCACCGGTGGAGTAAGTGTCGGTGATTTTGATTTTGTGACCCGGGCTTCAGAAGAAATTGGAGTCAAGACCATTTTTCATAAAATCAAACAAAAACCAGGTAAACCAATGTATTTCGGTGCTTTTGACCATGAAAATTCAAAGTCACCATTGGTTTTTGGCCTTCCTGGAAATCCTGCTTCTGCGCTAACCTGTCTTTATCTGTATGTCGAGCCATGTATAAAAAAAATGGCCAATCAACCGAGTTCCATAAAATCTATCACTGCCCCGATCACTGCCGATTATAAAAAGCCTTCCGGGATCACTCATTTTTTAAAAGCACACTTTGACGGCACCATGGTGACACCACTGGATGCGCAGGAATCTTTCAGACTGAAATCTTTTGCCAGGGCGAATGCAATAATCCATATAAATGAAGATGCCGTAGAGATATTCTCCGGAGATCCTGTGGATGTTTATTTATTACCTTCGTGTTGATTTTATGGAATATGGTTATTGGTTGTATTTAGTACTTTTTGTAGTCGCTTTTTTGTATGCAAGCGTGGGACATGGAGGAGCGAGTGGATACCTGGCATTGATGGCTTTGGCAGGCACAGCACCTGCCGAAATGAAACCGACAGCCTTGATCCTTAATCTATTTGTTTCATTCATAGCTTTCATCCAATATTACAGAGGGGGTCATTTCAGATTTAATTTGATCTGGCCGTTTTTAGTGACTTCAGTTCCGCTTGCGTTCATTGGTGGAAAAATGCAATTGGGAGATGATGTATACAAACAAATTCTTGGGGTCTTGCTGTTGATTCCTGCATTAAGGTTTATGTTCTTCACCAGCCCTACAACTCAAGAACTGAAATCGTCGCACCTTGTAGGGTCATTGATCATTGGAGGGGCAATAGGTTTTTTATCCGGATTGATTGGCATCGGTGGTGGCGTGATTTTGTCACCCATTTTACTACTGCTCTATTGGTCAGATCAAAAACAAACCGCTTCAGTCAGCGCATTATTTATTTTTGTCAATTCTTTGTCCGGGTTGGCGGGCCAGCTGTCCAACGGGATCACCATCAGTACCAATATGCTGACCATGATTGTGATGGCCGTGTGTGGTGGTTTAGGCGGAGCCTATTTTGGAGCTCTACGATTTGATCAGCGTATATTGAGGTATATTCTTTCGATCGTTTTGATCCTCGCTGCAGTCAAACTGCTATTCAAGGTTTAAAGTATTATTCATTTACAGTAATGTGCCGATTTTTTCTGATTCGAAGGATATACAAAATCAGTAATGTGAGCAACAACAAACCTAAGAACATCGCAATGGGGTGATTGTTTTTTTCCAAGGGTAGATTATTGCCTTGTATGACTAAACCTGCCCAATAAAAAGGATGACTTTGTCTGCGACCGATCTCCTGGTCCCGGATATAAATTAGTTGAGCTTTGCGAAGAGCTTCGCCTTTGGTTTCACCGTTTTTTAATTGTTTATAAAAATTGGACATTAACAGGGCATTGGCTTTGTCATGGACCTGCCAAAGAGTTTGGACTACGCTTTTAGCTCCTGCGCTCAGAAATCCCCTGGCCAGGCTGATCAGCCCTTCACCTTCTTTCCATTCTCCGACCCCAGACTCGCATGCGCTTAATACCACCATATCCGACTGTAGATTTAAATTTCTCACATCCCTTACATCCAATAGATAACTGAAGCTATCCAAAATGACTTCGTGCCCTCCCCGGCTATCAGTCGTTGGTAAAAAAGTATCTGTGCGATAAAAACTTACGCTGGAACTGGATCCGTCATAAGTATTGGAAAATGCATGGGTAGCCAGGTGCAAAATTTTATAATCCGGAGCAATCTGGCAAAATAATTGTTTGGTGGCTTGATGATTAAAGATAGACTTAGACAAAGTATATCTGGATATTTGCTCCAGTTCATATTGAGATTCTTTGAGCTGCTGACTCGCAAAGGGGGCCATCGCCAGGACGGATTGCAAAGCATGGTCTGAGGGCATACGATTAAGTTGCATCCAGATAGAAGATGAATGTTCGTAGTTAATAGCATGATTACATACCCAATAAGGCATCTCCTTAAAATTGGACGAAGTCGTTTTTTGAATCAAAAGACTTGCAAAGGGGATAAGATGAAAATTGCCATCCGGAATGATCAGGATTTGACCGCGTAAAATCGACTCCCAATCGCCGATGAGCACTTGAAAAAGACGGGTTGCTGATACCTGATATAATGAATCCAGCGCACGGGGATTAAAACTATAGTCAGTGTGGATGGGTGCTGTCAAAGCCAGATGATAGTATTGGATCTGCTCGTCTAAATCTTTAGATCTGGGTATTGCTTTGATGTCTAATTTGTTTGTCTGCATGAGCAGGATATAGATCATATCCAGGCCTTGATAAAACTCCAGGATGGATTGGTTTTTGGTCAGGCTGTGTAATACTTCGTGTAAGGAATAGGTTTTAAATAATTGCAGGTTTTGAGTCGATTCGTTATTTAAAAAAGGCAATTGATTGGTCCATCGGTCCAATGAATCATGGATGTTAGCTATCCTTGATATCAAATTGACATTGTTAGGTTCATAGATTTTCCTACGATCCAGCGAGACCAGGATGTTTTTTAGAGAATCGATTTTGTCAGTTTCATAGTTTGTAGTGGCATATGATTTATTGAATGTGTTCACCCGGACAATCTCCTCTGCCAGGTTGAGCGATTTATTGCTTTCGATGAATTCGAACAATGCATGAAGGTATTGAGGATTTTGGGTGAGTTTGAAAAGCCTGGTGTTGGTATAGATCCCTTGCTCTATGATTTTTTGGTTGTATCCTACTAAAGCAGACTTATCATCTCCTATTAAAAACTTGCTTCTTTCTGCTAGGATACCATCCATAGCCCATTTGGCCAACAAAGCATGATCGATTAAGGCAGTGGTATCGCTTGAAACGGAAATTTCTATTTTTGAAAACCTGAAATACATTTCCAGGGCAGCTAATACATCCATTCTATTATATATACTTTGCCAGGAGACAAAGGGCCAATCTTTGTAATCAGGTATACCTGTAAAAAGACGAATAGCTTGGGAGATATGCATTTTTGCCAATGATGTGGAGTCCAGAACCTGGTACTCGGCAGCCAACTTCAAATGAATATTGGACAAAAGAGAAATATTGCTGGATTGATTTTTTAAGGTGATGTTCAATGATTGATTTAATAATGGAATGACCTTGTTTTTATCTCCAAATAGACTTTCATACTCAGCCTTGCGTAGGATAAGTTGAGGCATGGCTTGCATTGCAGTCAAAGAAGTCAATTTCTGATAATATGGTTCTACCACCAATCTTTGGGAACCAACAGCCAGGAGATAATCTATCCATGCATTATAATAATTGTACAAAAATCGTTGACGATATTTTTTAACCCAGGTTTTGTAATATTTAGCTTTATTCAATCGATCAAGGGCTTGCGGTAATCGGCCCAGTTTGATCAGCGCATTGGCTGAAAACACATAGGCATCGACGGGCCATCGATTGATGAGGTCAGTTTGTTTAAAGGAATCAATGGATTGGGCCAGGTACCTTTCTGCTCGTGCATATTGGCCGCCTCTAAAATAAATTTCTCCCAACCACTGATTGACTTGAGAAGGACTCCTTGGTGTGGTTTTTCGGGCAATTAACTTTTCTATGGACCCGTGATAGTCGCCTTTGTAGGCAAGATTCAAAGCACGGGTACTGAGCAACATTTCTTCATAATTGGCAGCAGCAGGATCTTTGGCTTCATGAGCTGACGATGTCATATGATCCATAATTTCTATGATGGAGTCCGCCCGGTCCAGGTAACCATATTTATTAAAATAGTCCGCCAGCAGTCCATAAGTATAAATAGAATCTACAAATCCGGGATGGGATCCTGGTGCTAACAGTCTCGGATACTGTTTTTCAAATGCTGCAAATTGCTCATTTTCGTGCAGTTCATTGTTGAGGTAAATATACAATGGGTGCATATCCTCTTTTCTCTGACCATATCCCTGAGTGATACAGTTAAGAAAAATAAATACGATAAAAAAAAACTTAAGGTAAGGAAACAATCTGAATAAAACTTGTTTATCCGACTAAAGTTATGTCATATGTGTATCTGCTCCAAGTATTAAATTTTTGGACTTCTATGATCAGCTGAGCTTTTTTGACACCTTTGATCCTGGTTATTTTGGGCATCAATATCGAAAAGGAATTGCCTTGGATGGTTTGGATCGATTCCACATAATTGACTACTACCTTATCTTGTGTACCCCTGGTCTTGCTGATGAGTTGGCATTTGATGTGTCTTGAGGGGTCTACATTCAATATGGGTCTTGCTGTGAACTCCAGGGTAGCTTTTGCACCTTTGGCTTGAATGGCTGCTTTGTCTTCGGATACGCATGGTGGGGGCCAGCAACGCATCAAAAATTGATAGCTGTCTTTAGATTTTTCGATTAAAGTCGCTTTAGAAAATGCATTTATGACACTGTGATTTTCAAATAGTCCATTCCTGATAAAAGTAGACTCAGTGGTCAGTACATCGATAGTGTCATTGTAATATTCTATAGCTTCCAGGTCCGGTTGATTGGAGTATTTCTCCTGGTCTCTGGACTGAAGTTGGCTGCGGATCATCCACTCTTCGAGAATAAATACCTGATCATAATCGAAGGGGAATTGAATGGTAGTATTAGTTTGGTTCATAGGTAGTTGATTAATTAAAACTCACAAAATAATAAAAATCAGATTTTTATGCAAAACACCTATGATCATTATTTAGTAATTTTGAACATCTATCATGCCTATTAATCAAATTACTGTATTATTCTTTGGCCCATTGGCAGAACAAGCAGGTGTGAAAACATTACAACTTGTCGACCAACTCGATACGGATATGCTCCTCACTACATTAAAGGCTCAATATCCTTTTTTAGGTCAATCTCCTTATCAACTGGCCATGGACCTGGAGATCATAGTGGGCAATATAAAGTTTGAAAAAGATCATACCATCGCAATACTGCCTCCCTACGCCGGAGGTTGACACATTAATTAATATTATTATATGTCTGAGCATAGAATTAGAAATATATTCGTCCAGGGCCCCATTTCCCCGGCTTTTATAAGTGAAAAAATCGGAGCACATGCCAGTAAAATGAATATTGGAGGTCATAGTATATTTCTGGGCCAGGTGAGGGCCGATGTCAAAAACGGGCAAGTAGTGACTGGTATAGAATATTCGTGTTATGAGGAAATGGCACTACTAATCATGCACAAGATCAGGCAAGACATATTCGGTGAGTATGAATTGACTTGTTTGCATGTATATCATAGCTTGGGACTGGTCCCTACCGGTGAAATCTCCCTTTTTGTATTTACCTCTTCTGTTCATAGAAAACCGGCGATCGATGCTTGCGCAGCCATGGTGGAAAGGATCAAAAAGGAACTGCCCGTGTGGGGGAAAGAATTGTTGCCTGATCAAAGCCATATTTGGAAAGAAAACAATATTTAATCAGCCCCTAAAAGCTATGAAAGCATACATTGTATATGGTAGATATCACACATAAGACATTCACACTTCGTAAAGCCATTGCTACTGCTGTAGTCAAAGTTTCTAAAAAGGAAACCATGGAGGCCATCCAAAACAAGACAGTGCCCAAAGGGGATATCTTCGAATTTGCCAAAGTGGCCGGCTTGTTTGGAGTTAAAAAAACCAGCGAACTAATCCCTGACTGTCATCCCCTGCCTATAGAATTCACCCAGATCACCTACGATGTCAAAGACCTGGAGATCCATATCTTCGTCGAAGTCCATACCATTTATAAGACAGGGGTTGAAGTGGAAGCCATGCACGGCGCCTCTATCGTGGCACTCACGATGTATGATATGCTAAAGCCCATCGACAAAGGAGTTGAGATCCATCATATAAGGCTAGTCTCCAAAAAAGGAGGTAAGTCTGATATCAACAAAGAAGAATACACACACCTGCGGGTCGCCATCATCGTATGTTCTGATAGCGTATCTAAAGGGACTACGGAGGATACTTCCGGAGGGATTGCTAAAGACAGGCTTGAAATATTAGGTTTGACCATCACCACCCAGGAGACGATCCCCGATGATTTTGACCGGATCCAATCATTGGCAAAACAGTACAGCCAGGATCATGATTTGCTATTATTCATTGGTGGGACAGGATTGTCACCCAGGGATATTACCCCGGATGCCCTGAGGCCTTTGATTGATAGAGAGATACCCGGTGTGGTAGAAACTGCCAGGCAATATGGCCAGCAGAGAATGCCCACTGCTATGCTATCCAGGGGGATCGCCGGTTTTATAGGAGATGCACTTGTGGTCACTACACCGGGGTCGCCCGGAGGCGCACGCGAGACCATTGATGCTTTATTTCCTGCTATCCTGCACGTATTTAGGATTAAAGAAGGTAAAAGGCATTGATTCCTCGTTTATGTCAAAACTATTTTTTTATGTATCCCAACACGATTGAAACTTCTATTACTGACTTCATACAGTCCACTTACCATCTGCTGACTAAAATCCCAGAAATGGAATGGAATGCCAAACCTAATCCTGATGGGTGGTCCAAAAAAGAAATCATAGGTCACCTCATCGACAGTGCTATGACCAATATACGCAGACTGGTAGTCACCCAATATCAGCCAAATGAAAAGATCCAATACCGGCAAAACGAATGGGTCGCCTTTCAAGCTTATCAATCCGCAGACACCACCGAACTGGTCGAGCTTTGGCGACTGATCAATCTCCATTTTGATCGGGTCTCTAAAAACATCCCTATCACTTCAATCGATCTCACAAGTGATACCGGCATGGATGAACCATCGCTGCATACTCTGGCTTTTTTGATGGAGGATTATTGGGGGCATCAGCAACATCATTTGAAGGCGGTGCTGGGGGAGTAGTGTATAAAGATTGTTAAAGTGCTATAGTTTATTCGAAGTGTTTTTTAGAAACTACCATTCATTAAAATGGCCTTGGGGGCCAATCTGAATTTTTTCCATTCAGTTAGTAAGTCAAATATCTCTGCATTGTGTTCAACGAGCGAATTATTGATTTTTAAGTTGAAGTACAAAATTTTGTATTTTAAAGTTCTTTATATTGAAGTCTTTTGTACTTGCTAACATCAATAATCCATCACCACCGCACCATGATTCACCAACCCCATATAGACAAAACTCACCATCCCTGATTTATAAGTAAATGGAATCGCCAGATTGTTATCCAGGTTTTTGACCACCCTTGGCGTACGGGGTGTAACTATTTTAATATGTATCTGATCCTGTCTGGAAGGTTTGAAATAAGTGTTGCCACTAAAACCAGTTAGATTGATTAGATGTAAGATCAACCCTTTCGCTTCAAAGGGTTTTCTGTAGGTTGCTTCATTATTGAGCATATATTCGTGGAGGATGGTCTCTATGCGGGGATGCGCATCGGTCACGATCGCCTGGTCAGCCAGAGGATACAGCAGCTGGATCAAATCCAGCACGATATGTTTATGATCTTCGTAGCCATGCAGATAATACAACCGACCGAGGTTGAGCGGAAGTATTGCATTTTTTGCCAGGCCTGCTCTCTTAATTCCTACGGAAAAATAGCCAGTTGGATCATGGCCGCCGATCATCTCCGGAGGACCAGGACGACCCACCGCCAGGATAGGCAAGTACTTTTCATCACATCCGGACAGATCATATTCTCCAAGGTTAAACTTTAGCAACACCATAGACTGTCCGGGCAGAGAGGGGAAGTGAGTATGATCATCGACACCAATATAATGCCCACTGCCGTCCTCTATAGCCTTTTTTATTTCTGCTCCGAATAGGTTTTTCAAATCTTCAGGATGATTCTTGAAGCTGCCATTGGTAGCGAGCATAGAGACACCGGCTTCATTGAGTTTGCGGATGCATTCGAGACTGGAGGTATTGAGTGACTGGATGTCGGGGAGAATGACAAGCTTGTATTGTTTGAGCTTTTCATATTGATCGCTGAGTTGGGAGTCTTCGATCCTGTCGTAAGGAATATGGGCTTCGTTGAGCATGAGTTGGATGCCTCGGTACTCTTGCATTGTGGGACCATGTGGCCACCAGCCTGGGGCCACAAGTGCAATGCGTGCGATGGATTGATATCTGCCATAGTAGGATTCAAATTTTTTATGATGGTTATAGATTTTTTCGATCACCGGATAGTTGCGCTCATCTTCATAACCCCGCAGATCACCCATAAGGCTGAGGTCGAGTCCTGAACCATTAGCTATATTTTCCCAGAGCCTGACCTCGCTTTCTTCGGGTTCGATGGCATTATACCTGCTTTGAAACGAGATCTGTTGGATGCTGGCATTGCTTACGATATGATCAGGATAGGTCGTCATCATGACATTGACATTGTCAGAGGCATTGTAGGGAAAATAGGGCAGGCTATTGGTCTGTGATTCATGGCGGATGATATCCACATGATCTGTCGCATAGGTGCAGATGGCGATATCGGGATTTTTGGATTTTACTACCTGGGCGAGTTTCATCTGCCATTCGTCGGTAGTAAACTTTCTGAATTGCAGGTATTGGAGATAGACCGGATCATTGCGATCTTCTACTGTTGGTAAAGTCAGGCCACCGCTCCAGGTATTAAATCTTTTTTTATCGTGTTCGTTCTGGTCTATACCATGATATTTACCCACATAGGCATTGCTGTTTTGATATCCCGGCATATTGAGAAAAATGCCATCTACGGGATAAAGATCGATGACTTCGCTGACGATCTTGAAAGCTTCTTCTTGTACATAGGGTGCATTAATGCAGGTCACATATTTATCTGTGTTGATCATATGCTGACCCTCTTTATCTACATAGACCCAATCAGGATGTTTTTCGAAAATCGATTGGTCGAGCCTGCTAAAATCAAATCGTACAATGACTTTGATCTTTTGTCGGTGACATTTATCGACCACATCTCTAAGCATAGTAGGCTGCATGTATGGATTGATATAATGTGATTCGAGCCCGGAAGGATAAAATGCCATGATACCCCCGGCGTTTATAATAAGGGTATTGGCAGCAAAGTGTACGAGGTCAGCAACCAATGAATCAGGATTCAGCGTAGCTGCTTCGTAAGCGGGGAGATTGCATTGGATGACCCGGAGATTGTTTTTTTTCCACCATGGAATGGCAGACTCAGGGATAGATTGGGTGTATCCCACTGAGAGACTACATAAACAAAGTAGAAAAAAACATTTAGCTAAGATTGTCTTCATAACCTGCACAATTTACTATTATTGATACTATTCTATTGGCGAATACCTGTTCGTTTTTTTCGAGTACAAATGGATAAGAATGGACAATATGGAAGTACATTAATCCATTAAATTCCCCTTATATTTGACAAAAACCTTACGCAATGATAAATAGAAGAAATTTTGTCAAACAATCCTCCCTGGCAGCACTTGCATTTTCATCCCTCGACCATGAATTATTGGCTATACCCAAGCGTCGCAAAAATATCGGAGTACAACTTTATTCTGTAAGAGTGGAGATGAACCAGGATGCCAAAGGTACCCTGGCCAAAATAGCCAAAATGGGTTATAATCAAATCGAAAGTTTTAGAGGACCAAAAGGTCTATATAGTGGATTGTCACCAAAAGATATGCGTCAGACCTGTGTTGATTTAGGCATGACATTGCGCAGCGGACATGTCCATATCGATAAGGACTGGTTGAATACTATTGACCAGGCTGCGGAGGCTGGGCAGGAATACCTCATCGTAGCAAGCATGCCTACCAACGGCCAGACCGTGAGTAATTACCAGGAGGTCGCCGATACATTTAATAAAGCAGGCGAGCAGTGTAAATCCAGAGGGCTCAAATTTGGTTATCACAATCATGCTTATGAGTTTGACACTGTTGACGGCCAGGTACTATATGATATTTTAGTTAAAAATACCCAGCCAGACCTGGTCAACCTGGAATTGGATTTAGGTTGGGTGGTCGCCGCCGGCAAGAGCCCATTTGATTATTTTAATAAATACCCTGGAAGATTTCCTTTATGGCATTTGAAAGACATGAATCTCGTAGAGAAAAAAAGTACAGAATTTGGCAAGGGCTCCCTGGACATCCTTGGAATGCTTAAATCATATAAAAAATCAGGTATGAAGTACTTTTTTATCGAGCAGGAAGAGTATGGCAAAGATGCTTACGATGCATTGGACTACGATATCAAGTATTATAAGAAATTGAAGTGGTAGGTTGTTGACAGACATTTCAATCCGGGTCTAGAATCTGTATTAATTTTCACCAAATCAGGTATTTATGTTTGGGTTAAGTGGATTTGAAGCTGGTTTTATGCTTTGACCCAAGCATACCAAATCTAATAAGGTTGCAAGGTGGAATCAGGTCCTAATCTACTAATGCACCTTAATTTGCCTTATCTTTGCGGAATAATTCAACCATTATATTAAATGCGTATCTTATTAATCTCGATTGTCCTCACTCTAGGTC